>NZ_CAWUDN010000046.1:0-58087 GCF_963920915.1 Nostoc sp. PCC 9305 | reverse complement strand
AATTACGAATTACGAATTACGAATTACGAATTACGAATTACGAATTACGAATTATTTTCTTCTTCTGCGACTCGTTTGAGGCGGCGCAGTTGGGCTTGCATATCTTCTTTCGTCCACGACGCTGCAAAAGTGTTGAAGCCCCAACTTACTAAGGGGTTAGGAATATCGTACTCAAAGCGGTTGAGTAAAAGCGTTCCCTTTTCCCTGGGTTGACATTCCCAGCGATCGCGTCCTTGAAAAAATCCTTGAAATTCCCAAACTACTAAACCCGGTTGTCGTTCTACAACTACGCTATTCAAGGTGGGTTTCAGTAGAGGAATTTGAATAATAAAACGACTTTTACTGCCGACATCGGTACTCCAAGCTTCGCCCACAGGTTCGCAACGAAGAACGGGGTTGAGCCAACGGTGCATGAGAGCTAAATCGCTAATACAGCGCTCCACCACCGTAGCTGTAGCATTAATTTGAATCGATTGTTCCAAAACTTGGGACATTCCACATCTTTGGTGCTGTTGCTGCAATTAGAGTAACGCAAAATTTTGGGGAATGGAAGATGAGGGAGCAGGGGAGCAGGGGAGCAGGGGAGAGCGGTAAGTCTTTTTCCCTTCTGCCTCTCGGTCACTGAGCGTAGCCGAAGTGCTGCCCCTTATGCCCAATCCCCGTATATTAAATCAAATATGAGTAAATATGTATGTTTTTACTGGTAAATTGATAGGCAAAACACTGACTCAGTGTTTGGGGCGAATACTTAAGCATAATTCCCGAAAACCATGAACACAACTTGGCAAGAAATAACCCAGGTGATGTCTACGACGGGCTACGCCTACGGAGTTGGTTTATCCACGAGGGTGCAGCAATTTTTGGCACAATCATCGCCCAGCCTGCAACCAATACAACCAGCAGTGAATCAAGGAATCGCTGATGTGCAAGGTATTGTACAACAGTTGATTCTGTTTACGCCTCGTCTTTTAGGGGCGGTAGCAATTTTACTAGTAGGTTGGCTGATTGCAGCGATCGCAGCGGCACTGACGCAAGGAATCCTCAAGCGCACGAACATAGATAACCGCATTGCCGCAGGGATAACGGGTCGTCAAGATGTTCCCCAAGTCGAGAAATTCATCTCCAGCTTGGTCTTTTGGAGCATTCTCCTGTTGACTGCGGTAGCTGTTTTACAGACATTGGATCTGGAAATAGCCTCTCGACCCCTCAATAGTTTTCTCGATCAACTGATTGGCTTTTTGCCAAAGTTAGTTGGCGCGGGAATCCTTTTGGCAGCCGCCTGGTTTTTGGCGACAATTGTGAAGATTATCACTGTGCGCTCATTACAGGCATTTAACCTGGATGAGCGTTTGAATCCAGAACCAGAAAACAGCGCACCCAGCCTCAATCAGATGTCTCTGAGTGAGACGATTGGCAATGCTCTGTATTGGTTTATATTTTTACTGTTTCTCGCCCCAGTTTTAGATACTCTCGGACTCAGGCAGGCTTTACAACCAGTACAAGCTCTAATTACAGAAGTTCTGCTAATTCTGCCGAACATTTTAGCGGCGATCTTGATTGCTGTAGTTGGCTGGTTCATCGCTAATGTAGTACGGCGGATTGTGACGAACTTGCTGGCGACAACTGGTCTTGACCATTTAGGTAGTCGCTTGGGATTATCTTCAGCTGCGGGGGTGCAACCTCTATCGAGTATTATCGGGACAATTGTCTATGTTTTGATTTTGATTCCTGTAGCGATCGCAGCGCTCAATGCCTTGCGAATTGATGCGATCTCAATACCTGCGATCGCTATGCTGCAACAGGTTCTCAACGCCCTACCTGCCATCTTTACAGCCGCAGCAATTTTGATTGTTGCCTATTTCGTCGGGCGGTTTATCGGGGACTTGGTTACAAGTATCCTCACCAATTTAGGGTTTAATAACATTTTCACTATTTTGGGTCTGACAACACCCAGCAGACGAATCGTCATTTCCACAGAATCAGCAACCCCACCGATTCCAACCCGCACTCCATCGGAAATTGTAGGCATTGTTGCCTTAGTGGGCATCATGCTGTTTGCCACGGTGGCAGCGGTGAATATCTTGAATATTCCAGCCCTGACAGCATTAGTGTCTGGAATTGTGATTATATTCGGGCGGATTTTGGCGGGATTGGTAATCTTTGCCGTTGGCTTATTCCTGGCAAATCTGGCTTTTAACATCATTACCAGTTCCGGCGAACGTCAAGCCCAGATTTTGGGACAAGTGGCGCGGATTGCAATTATTGCCTTAGTCTCTGCAATGGCACTGCAACAGATTGGAGTTGCCAGTGATATTGTGAATTTAGCCTTTGGACTTTTACTAGGTGCGATCGCAGTTGCTATTGCCCTAGCCTTTGGTCTTGGAGGGCGCGATATTGCACGAGAGCAAGTTCAAGAATGGCTAAACTCTTTCAAAGGTAGAAACTAAAAATTGATGAAGGCGCAATTTTATCTGTAATAGGATTTACGCAGAGGTAACGGAAAATCGAACCACAGAGACACAGAGTACACGGAGGAATAAGAGTTTGAGAGGTATTTTGCGTAAGTCCTGTGTAAATCTGGAAAAGTGCAGCCGTAAGCATCAATAGTGCAGAAAATCTATCGGCAATTTTGCTTAAGAGGTTGAAAGTTATACCAATTTGAAAAAAGGATGCGACAAATAGACCATTTGTAGAGACGCGATGAATCGCGTCTTTACCCAAGGATGTGTTGCAATCATTAATTGAATTGGTATTAGAGCTTAGAAACTCGGAGTTTGAGTAGAGAACTCGTAATCTCAAGTTCTGAAGCTCAAGTTCCGAGTTTTGAAGCTCAATAATAATAATCAGTGATCGCTTTCAAAAACAAGAGACATAGCAGATTTCAAATTGGTAAGCTACAAAAATAATGGAAAGCAGAGAGCGATCGGACTGAAGGAGTCAAACTGCTAAGATAGCTAAATTTTTAAAAGTAACATACACAAACAATATAAAGTAATTACTATCTCTTTAAAAATTTTGGAAGTAAATTCGTTATGAATGCTGAGGTGCTTCTTAGTTTTAGAAAGAGAAACTGGAGCAAACACTCCACGGCATAAAAAATGGATTTTATCAACGAAGCACAAAAGTTGGCAGATACGGTTAGAGATAAAGCTCAAGAAGCAGCCAACAATGTAGTAAACGGGATGAATGAGGTAGTTGATGGAATAAAGAACGCTACTAGCGAGATGACTACTTCAAGTGTCCATGCAGTTAATGATTTACAAAGTTTGTCAACCATCGCAACACAATCAGGTTTTCAAACTGTTCAAAATGTTAGTCAAACATTTCAACAAACTGCTGTTGGAGTTGCCGCATCTAGCATGGTTATGGCTGATGCTTTGCAAAATTTACCAAAGACAGCTGCCGAATTAGCCCAAGAGATGCCCAAGATTGCAAATAGGCTGAGATATCGTGCTGGCGTTCGGGTGGGAGACTTACCTCGCTCTGATGCAGATGTCATGAAGCTTTTTGAGAAAATTCCTGGCACATCAAAGCTTGGAGGTAAAGAATATACAATTCGTCAATTTCTTAGAGATAAGCATGGTAGCCACATCAATCCACGTTCCCAAGGTGGCTCAAATGCAGCTGATAATATTCTTTGGGAAGTAGGTGTTGACAATCTCCGCCGAGGAGCCAAAGTAATGACTGTTGGCGAACAGTTTTATATTCGGGTTTATAATGCGGTAGATTCTATTGTCAGCAATTCTGGGACGATCGCGAAACTTGGGATTACTGCAACGGGAACAGCTATTCTCACTCAGGTTGTAGTCACGGCGATTTCTTACTCTTTGGATCTTTATCGGGGCGACATTACTGTTGAAGAGTATAAAAATCTAATTTTTGAAGCAGCAAAGGCAGCAGGTATTGCCACACCAATTGTTTTTTTGATCTTGGTGGCTGTGTTAGCTTTATTCCCAGAATTTACAGTTATTTTGTCAGCACCAGTCGTTGTTGCAGGCTTCAATGCTTTATTTGGTATTAGTATTGCTACACCCATCATTCAATCGCTAGTTCGTCATATCGAAGCTGGAGGTTTTGGCATAGAAACTGCTGATGCTTACAAAACTGCGTTTGATGGTTCTGCGCTCTGAAATAAGGTATTCCACATAATTAGGGTGGGTATCTCACCCGCCCGTAGCCAAATGCGGGTTTTTCAGTCCATCTGACAAGATTGGATAATTTATTGTTGTAAACTTCCAAATAATCCAATACGCTTGGGTTAAGCTACTGGCAAAAATTTTGGTTTTTTTAGACGCGATAAATCGCCGTCTCTACAAGTGTTTTGGGCCTATATGGACTGTATTGGTTATGTTGAGTTGCGGAATTCATGGGAAAAATCATGTATATTCTGTTACATTGGCAGAGTAATAATAAATTTTGTCCCCTCACCAGGTATTGACAAGCATTTGACTTGTCCGTTGTGTTTGTCAACAATAATTTGGTAGCTAATCGCTAATCCCAGCCCGGTTCCCTTGCCCACAGCCTTGGTTGTGAAAGATTGCTCAAAAATTCGAGATTGTACCTCAGTAAGCATACCGGGGCCATTATCTTGGATACAAATTGTGACAGTTTGTTGTTGAGGATCAAGCGATGTGGTAATGGTGATTATGCTTGGGCAAGCAGCAATATCTCGATCGCAATTGTTTTGATGGAGTTCATCAAATGCATCAATGGCATTAGCGATGATATTCATGAACACTTGGTTCAGTTGTCCGGGATAGCAACTGATTGGGGGTAACTCACCGTATTGTGTGACAACCTGGATTTTAGTGCGATCGCCATTACCTTTGAGTCGATGTTTCAACAGCATTAAGGTGCTATCAATTCCTTCATGAATCTGAAACTCCACCTGAGATGAAATATCTGCGCGAGTAAAAGTTCTCAAAGAGAGACTGATATCTTTGAGACGGGTAATTCCTTGGTGCATTGATGCCATTAGTTTTGGCAAATCCTCCGTCAGATACTCCAAGTCAATTTCTTCAACAAGCTCTTGAATTTCCGAGTCTGACTGCGGTAGCTTCTGTTGTTGCAGGCTCACCAGGCGAAGCAGATTATTTACATGTTCCTCAATATAAGATAAATTTCCGCCAACAAAACCAACCGGATTATTAATCTCATGACCAATACCTGCAACCATCTGCCCTAATGTGGACATTTTCTCACTCTGGATCATTTGTAGTTGGGTTTGCTGTAACTGTTGTAGAGATTGAGTTAATTCCGCGGTGCGTTCTTGCACGCGTTCTTCTAATGTGCGGGTGAGATGGGAAATTTTGAGGTGTAACTTTAAACGGGCAATGACTTCTTCGTGTTGGAAGGGTTTGGTTATGTAGTCAACTGCACCTATTTCCAATCCCGCCACCTTGTCTGTAGAATCGGAAAGGGCAGTCATGAAAATTACTGGAATATTGTGAGTGATCGGATTGGTTTTCAGTCTGCGACAAGTTTCAAATCCATCAATACCTGCCATCATTACATCCAAAAGAATCAGATCGGGATGAGCATATTCTGTTTGTTCGATCGCTGACTCTCCATCTGTTGCCATGAGGGCTTTCCAGCCACACCTGTGAATCGCTTCCGATAGCACCTTGAGATTATTTGGATTGTCATCCACTAATAGAATATGTATGGGTTTCGAGATAGGAACAGCGATCATGGATGTAACTCCGTTGTGACAAATGATTTGAGTAACTTACGGATTTTTCCGGTTTGGAAATTGGCAGTGAGTTTGCTTAACTCTGCTGCGAAGGGAGCTAGTTGACTATTTTCCTCAATTAGTTCTCTTAACATTCCCTCAATCGCCGAGATATCTCCCATCATTGCCAAATGATAGAGTTGTTGCAAAACATCTTGGGATGGTAGAACCCATTCACTACTAGTTATCTGCTCACCTTTGGGAGGCGAAGATTCGGCATACATCCATTCCACTCCTAAGAGCGATCGCAATCTATTGAGTAGTTCCTCAATCTGGAGAGGTTTGGGTAGAAATGCTGCTGCCCCTGCCTCTAAACTCCGCTGGCGATTTGACTCAAAAACGCTGGCACTAGAGACGATAATCGGAATAGAACAGGTTTGGGGATTCGCTTGCAGGTGAACCATTAGCTCAAAACCATCCATATTCGGCATGGCTAAATCGAGCAGAATCACGTCTGGATTGTGTTCAATTGCCAACTGTAACCCATGTTTGCCATCGGTCGCTTCTAAGGTTTGACAGCCAATTTCTTGCAGCAGACTGGTTAACATAGAACAGTGGTTGCGATCGTCATCAACAATCAGAATTTTAGGCGCACTACCCTGAATTCCGGTAATTTTTTGGGGAGTTGGGATGTAATCCGCCACAGACATCGCTCCTCCAAGCCAGTCATGATCGAGTGGCACTGATACTGTCAAATCCAGCCAAAATAGACTTCCTTCACCCAGGTGACTCTGCACCTGAATTTGGCTATCCATCAATCCTGCAATTCTTTGGCTAATGGCCAATCCCAAACCAGTACCTTCAGATCGCTGCCCTGCTTCACCCACTTGCTCAAAGGGCAAAAAGATTTTCTCCAGTTGGTCTGGTGACATCCCAATACCCGTATCTTCAATTTGAAAACGAATCTTTTGATGTGTCATTTGTCCATTGTCATTTGTGCAGCCCTGGGTTGGACGGGTTTCCCGGCTTGTAGCAAGTGGCGTCATTTGTTTAGACTCTTGACTAATGACTTCCACTTTGAAGGTTACGCTACCGCTATCTGTAAATTTGATCGCGTTGCCTAGCAAGTTAATTAACACTTGCCGCAGCCGTTTTTCATCGACTTCAATGGCCAGTGGTAGGCGATCGCTAATTAAGATATTAAATTTAATCCCTTTCTGTTCAGCCCGGATACCACAAATCTCAGTCACACCATGTAAGAAACTGGGCAAATGCACGCTAGTGACAACCAAATCCAATTTCCTTGCTTCTATCTTCGAGAGATCGAGAATGTCATTGATCAGCATCAAAAGATGCGAGCCGCATTGGTAAATAATGCTGACTCCTTCTAGGTTTTTAGCTGTCATGTTTGGCGATCCTTCTAGTACTTGGGCAAAACCAAGGATGCCATTGAGAGGTGTACGTAGTTCGTGGCTCATGTTGGCGAGAAACTCACTCTTGGCCTGATTGGCAGCATCGGCAGCTTGCTTTGCCTCCACTAATTCATGAGTGCGTTCTTCGACTTTTGTCTCTAGGGTTTTGGAATAATCCAATAGTTGACTGTTGGCAATTTCTAGTTGGCGATTTGTTTCTTCTAATTTCCGTTGTTTATAGGCATTAGTTGTTGCAATCACACTACCGATGAACGCGGCTAAAGTGGGTGTTACCGGAATTAAAACACCAGACAAAAACATCCCATAGCCACCCCATATACAGGCTCCACTGATGCCTACAGTTGCCCAAAGAATTTTGCCGCCGGGAATCCGCAGCTTGCAACTAGATAACAACCAACTGCCTGTAGAACCAATGACAGACGACAAAACAATCCAAACTGATAAATAAATGCCAGAAACACCGTGCAGACTGGCTTTTCCTGTTTTTGCTCCTCGTACTAGTTGATGAGCAATATTGGCATGAACAACCACACCTGGAGTCGGTTTTTGAGCAGAGATCCAAGAAGAAAAGGGTGTACTGAAGAAATCATTGGTACTGGAGGCAATTGACCCAATAAATACCATGCGATCGCGCATCAAATCTGCCGGAATTTTCCCTGCTAACACATCGCGCATCGCAACTGTCCGAAATGCGGCTTCTGAACCATGCCAATTGAGCAGAATTTGATAGCCTCCTAAATCGGCATCGGTATAACCTGCTTCTTGATTTTGCAGTGGTAAGTAAATTTCCTTACCCAACTGAAACTTTTGCTGTTGGGGGTCAATGCTTTCTAAGCTAATTTTTTCAGCTTCGAGGTACTTTAAGGCTACAAGGGTTGCCAGTCCGGCTTTAATCGTGTTTTTCTCTTTGGCATCTTCAGCTGTCAGGAGGGCACGACGTACAAAGCGATCGCCATCTAACACTAAATCTGCTAATCCTACCCGATCCTGTTTTTTCAATTCCGGTGGGGGATTGACGCGTTCGCCAGTAATTTTCTCAACTCCGATTAAATTGGGAGTGTTGCGAAAGACTTGAACAAGTTGCTCGTGTCCGTTTCCTTCCGGTAAATCTCGATAGAGATCCAAGCCAATGGCTCTCGGCTGCTGCGCCCGGATTTTTTCTAGTAATCGTGCCAGCGCCCAGTCTGGAACTGGCCATTTACGCACCGATTGGATATCGCGCTCATCAATTGTAACAATCACAATCTCATCTGCGTAGGCGTAGCCCGCCATAGGCATCACCTGTGAAGATCGCTGACGAACCCATTCGTCGCGAATTTTCCATTCCGGTAAATTGAAAAGTCCCAACGATTGCCCAACTATAACCGTCAAGGCAACGCTGGGAGTAATAATCAAAACGCTGCGAGTACGTTGGATAAAAGCCTGGAATCTGCGCCACATATATGTGTCATGCAATGGGGATTGGGGAAGGTGGGGTTCCCTCTGGGGATAAGAGGTAATGGCACTAAGAAAAGCCCAAAGGCTTGTGTCGTCTTGTTCCCAGCCTGGAGGCTGGGAATGTATTTAAAAGAGGCTCTGCCTCTTGTCAAGCTCCTGGAGGCGGAGCCTCCCAGAATGGGTTCCCAGCCTAGAGGCTGGGAACTAGTCAGAGCAAGGGCTGTATCTTTTCTTAGTGCCATTCGGATAAGAGGTAATAGGGACTGTGTGGAAGTAAGAAGAGGGAAACAAAGGGGACAAGGAGGAATTATTCAACAAGTTTCTTCTTTGTCTACCTTGTCTCTTCCCTTCCCATACCCAATGCCCAAATTGGGATTAGTTAGTAGATGCTAATAAGTTCGCTGTTACAATCTCCTTTAAACTCACTGAGGATAGAAGTTCTTCCCATTGTTTGCGGAGAGTTGCATTGTTAGGTTGAGCGGTGTATACCGATGCAAGTGTTGCCACACAGTCATACCAAACACCGTTTTTACCCAAAATAGTAGCCCGCTTCAAAGCATCTTGCTCTTGGATTGCTGTTGCCAACTCCGCGCTGGGCTGGATACGCTGAATCCAACCATCGACATAGGGCGTACTCGGACTAAGTTGACCATCTACTTTTAGTGCTAGGAACCATTGATAGTTTTTACCAACGGCTAAAGCGGGTGCATTGGCTGGTAATTCGATCGCGATTACCCCAGTTTTTCCTGCAACTGAAATGTTCATCTGATGTTGCATATTGCCAGCTTCATCTTTGAGGCTGAACACTGCTTCTTCGGCATTGGAAGCTGGGAGATACACCAAGATTGTGGGACGTTCAGATACTGTTGTGCCATAGAAATTTTGGGGCAAGAGGGCGATTAGCGCTGCTGGTTGCGTTGTACTTGTAGTCGATGGATTCAAGTAGTAAGTACCAACGCGAGAAGCACCCGCACTTGCTTGTTGGGGAGCGCCTTTGCCAGGGGCAGGTGTAAAGAGCTTGCCGCGAGAAGCTCCTCCAGTTGCCTGTCTGGGCGTACCCTTGCCAGGGGCAGGTGTAAAGAGGTTGCCACGAGAAGCTCCTCCAGTTGCCTGTCTGGGCGCACCTTTGCCGACAGCAGGGGCAAACATAATACCGCGAGAAGCTCCTCCAGTTGCTTGTCTGGGTGCACCTTTGCCGACAGCAGGGGTAAATATACTACCGCGAGAAGCTCCTCCAGTTGATTGTCTAGGAGAGCTACTGTTGGGGGGTGGGGTAAATGTAACAGCATGGGCAATAGTCCATGTACTGCTAGCGATCAGAGCGATGACGCTCAATGTACTAGCTAAATATCGACGTTTCATGATGTTTTTCCTTATGTCATTGCAATGTGATACAAACAAAATACGTTTCTTTTGACTATGGTCAGAAGCTCAGAGAATAAGTCTAAGTAACAGTAAAATCAGGGAACTTCTACTAGCAGTATAGGCGAACTCGATATCAAACGCTGTAAAAAATAGCCTAAATTCTTTGCGATAAAGTCCGTTTTGTTACTTAGCTAAATCCAGTTGCCGATCAAAACAAAGCCAGACCAAAAGAACGGTTCGTGGAAATCAGTTTGGCGAATTAGGCTAATTTGTGCTTGTCTTAGTGCTTCGGCTTTAGTGATTTTGGGTTGTCGGAGTTGGTCATAGAAGCGAGTCATGAGCATCGCGGCTGCCCGATCTTTGACGGGCCATAGGGTGGCGATAGTTGAGCGTGCGCCAGATTTGACAGCCAAGCCCGCCAGTCCCAAAACGGCGCGATCGTCGCCTGCGGCAGTATCGCAGGCACTTAGTACCAGCAACTCGATGGCTTTTGATGGATCGCTACCCCGATTTTTCAGGAGTTCAGATAATTCTTTAACATTGACTTGTCCATCCCAAGTGAGCAAGAAGGTGTCTTCGAGGCGGGAACTAAACTGTCCGTGAGTTGCTAGGTGGACAATACCTGCACTACTAGATTTCACACGTTCAGCAAGGGCTTGACTGGTGAATTCCTGATTCAGTAACACCCTAGAAGATACCGCCTTGGAGATTTGTTTCACTTCTGATTCCACAGCAGGCAAAGCACTAAAGCCAGCGCGAGATTCGCTAATGCCACCGACAACTGCACTTATGTGGTTTTGCGATCGCGTCGCCATTAGTTGCAATCCTGGTGAGAGCGCTACAGCATACTTCTCGATCAGATATTGCTTACCGTCAAAAAGAGCTGCTATGGGAATGTTCCGCAATCGACCATCTAAAACAAACACCAATGTCTTAGTATCAATAAATGCTTGCTCTGCTTCCTCTGGACGAATCAACCAACCATAAATTTGTTGAGATAATCGATCTCGGTTTTTAGAATCTGAGACAGGGTTAAGAGCAACCAAAAAATTGTCTAGAGTCTGCTCAATTTCAGCTTGCGATTTATGAGTGACATAGGAACGGAGTGGTTGCCCTGCTTTGGAGAGAATTACTGTTAAACGATCTGGCAAGATAATCGGATAAATGACGGTTGCAGTGGGATCGACCCGATCGATCTGTTGAGTTTTATCTAAACAGGCTTCCCGAAAAAAGTTATCGAGTTCCGCAATTTGGAGGGACTCAATCAATTCACGAGCTTGGATTAGTTCTGCTTGACTAGGTTGATTCTCTAGAAGTAAATCAACCAGTTCTCGGTAGACAGGCTCCACACTAGTGCGAAAAGAGAACTGGACATCAGGGTTGATAGCCACCAAATCTCCCCGCAGTGCCTTTAAAGCGTTGACTGCTTCTGTATAAGCGGTAATCGCTTTTGAGCGATCGCCTTGTTGTTTATACAACTGTCCCACCTGCCAAGCAGATTGAGCAATGATATCGTTAGCTTGGAGTTGGCGGGCAATGTTGAGGGATTTCTGAGTTAACTCCTGTGCTTCAGATAACTGCTGTGTACGTTGATAGAGTTGTCCCCACTGATTTAGTGCATGAGCTTCGGCTTGAGTATCCTGAATTTGCTGTGCAGATTTGACTGTGACTGCCATCAGTTGCGCCAAATCTTTCAGCGGTAGAATTTGCTCAGAATTTGACTGGTGGTTGAGAGTGGCAACAAAATTGATCGCTGCGTAGAGTGAGGTGTGACTGGGGGGCAGTTCTCGGAGTTGTTGGAGTAGTTGAGGTGCGAGTGGGTTAACAAACTCTAGTTTGTCGTAATTGAGGAAAAGTTTGAACTGAGCTAAACGCGCTTGCAACTGATCGCTTGGGTTAGTTGTTAAGAGTTGAGCCTGTTCAAAGTAATTTAATGCTGATTCTGGATCTTCCAAGTCAACGGCAGTTTGACCGAGGCTTATCAGGATAGAACTCAAATGGGGTTTCGCTGCAATTTTCTGTGCGATCGCTAAACCTTGTTCTAAAATCTGTTGACTTTTACCAGAGTCGCCAATTATTTGCAAGGCTAAACCAAGCGATCGCAGTCCACTGACTTTGACTTCCGAATCTGGCATTGCTCCCAGTTTTTGAGTCAGCACCTCTAACTGCTGTTTTGAACGACGATAAAATCCTAAACTTTGTAAAGCTTGTGCCTGGTTGATTTGACTACCCAGGCTTCCCATTGTGTCGCCTGCTTGCTCATAAAATTTTTGAGCTTGTTGCCAACTTTCCAGAGCGGTTTCGGCTTTGCCAGTATGCAATTGCAAATTTGCTTGGGTATTGAGTGCTTGTGCCCAGAGAATTGCATCAGCAGAGGGAATAGAGGTTTGTAACAGTTTCAGACTTTGCTCAATAGACTGTTGGGCTGCTTGCCATTGATTAAGCTCCTGTTGTGTCAGTGACAGGTAACTTAAACTTAGAGCTTCGCCCTGGCGATCGCCTTGAAGATGATACTGTTGTGCTGCCGTTTGCCAAATCGTCACTGCTTCTGCAAAGCGTCCTGAATGGTAGAGGTTTCGTCCCTGTTCTAGCCAATTGGTCGGTTGAGAAGTCGATGCTGACACATTCAGGGTAGAAGTTGTTGGTACTGGCAAAGACGCTCTAGTAGGTGTAATGGTTATTGCCAAACATAAGCTCAAAATACTCAGACTGATATATAGCCAACGAAGTTGTTTAATTTGGAAACCCATAAGTAATTATCACTATAGTATTTTAGCAGCTTGTATACTATATCACTTTAAAATTTAATCAACTTGGTTATAAGATTCCTGAGCAAATTAACTCTTGGGAACTGCATCACAAGTTAACTGGGGCTGTATATTTGCGGTAGATTGGGTCGCAATTAATTCGACTTTGCCGTTAGCATTGCGCTGCCAAGAAGTGGCTTCAACGAGGAATTTTGGGGATATAGGTATAGGTATCTGCGTAGTTACCTTATCTGTTCTTCGGTAAGCAGACAAATCTCGCAAATCGTCCCAAGTGCGTAGGCTAGCTACTTGCTGAGTTGGATTTTGCGGTACACCACCCCGTCCTATTGCCACAAAGTGACTGCCTTCACTGCCCGCACAGCCTGTAGCAATTTGCTGGGATGCATCGGTGACATTTACTGGTAGTTCGACTAAACCCGAATTTGGATCGATACCGATAGTATTAACTTGAACAGTGCCACTCACCCCAAATTGGGAACTGGCGGTGATGTCACTTTCTGGAGTGAGGCGATCGCGGTACTTCAGCCCAAAAATGCCTTGAGTGGTAATTTTGATGTTACCGCCATTACCATTAAAAGCATTAGCAATAATGTCACTATTTTCTAATCCAACAATGATGGGTGCATTAATGTTTATATTACCTCCATTACCATTACCGCCTGCTGTTGCTGCGATCGCGCTATTGTCACGCAGCACCAACAACTTCCCAACTTGTAAGGCGATATTACCTCCATTACCTGATTCTGTTTTTGCCTGGATGCTTCCTTGACGTTCTAATCGGATGGTATTGGCTGCGATCTTGAGACTGCCACCATTGCCGCTACCTTGACTGGTGACACTGACTGTCCCGCCATCTTTGAGCGTTAGGTTCGGCGTTGTGATGCTGATCGTACCGGCATCGGCTGTCAGTATATTAGGCAAACGAAGTAGCTTCTGGAATGTTGGGTTTATCTGCATGGTAGACGAGTCGATGGCGCTATTTCTGAACTTAGTGCCACCAATAATTTGGATGGATTCTGTAGCATTTACGCTAATATCTCCTCCCTGACCGGCAAAAAACG
Organism: Nostoc sp. PCC 9305; assembly: GCF_963920915.1. NCBI lineage: Bacteria > Bacillati > Cyanobacteriota > Cyanophyceae > Nostocales > Nostocaceae > Nostoc > Nostoc sp. PCC 9305. The sequence goes on along the minus strand of NZ_CAWUDN010000046.1, from coordinate 44,352 downwards.
AGGCTGTGGTAATTGTTCCCCCATTTAGCAGTTGTAACCTGGCAGTATCTAGTGTTATGGTTTTGGCATTTCCTCTACTGAAGGCATTTGAGCTAATTGCAGTGGGGCTAGGTCGGGAGCTACTTCCCCTGATGATGGTATCAATGTTGTGAATGATAACTTCACCACTGTCACCAACACCCAGCGACGCTGAAAACAATGCTCCACCATCAGATATTAGTAAACTATCGCCATTGACGAAGATATTACCTGCGCTCCCGGAACCGAATGTACCAGTGTTAATAACGCTGGCATTTGAATTGGTCGGCGAGAAGCCAGATATCTCTAGCGCTGAGGCTTCGATCTGAATATTGCCACTGGCAGATACTCCATAGGTTATGCTACTTAATGCCGCTCCCTGCTGGAGGCTGAATCGGGGAGTAATGACGCTGATGTTACCACCAGTTCCAATCCCCAAGGTTTCACTCCGAACTCCGCTGGTTGTACCAGTCAGATCGATTCCTGCCGATGCCTGAAGATGCAGGTTGCCACCAGGTAGATTACCGAGATTTTGTGCTAGCGCCAGCGAACTATCGGTAAATTGGATCTCTTTACCCTGAATTTCAACCGAACCTGCATTCATCCCACTCACATCCAGCAGCGATCGCCCAGTGAGTTGAACGTCACTAAAGCTTTGCCCATTAGCATACCCAAGCGTATAACCCTGAGCATCTGGTATCAAGTTAACTAGCCCGATGCCACTCACACTGCCCAATTCAATTTGCCCTTGTTCGGCAGTCAGGGTTGCCCCATTCAGATTTAGATTACCACCGACCAACGCCAGAGTTTTTCCAGGCTGTACCCGCAGTTCTGTCGGACTAGGAGTGCGAGTGATGGAAGCTAGATTATTGGTCAAGCCTAAGGTTAAGGCATGTCCTGTGCCTTGAACGTTGATCGGTGCGGGATTGCTACCCATTTGCAATCCAAGGGGAACATTGATACTCAACAACGGGGCAGATTGAGAATTAATCGCACTAAACTCAATACCATCGGCAAATTTAATACTGTTGGCAGTTGTACCAATAAACGATCCGCCAATATTCAATTGAGCATTTGCGCCGAAAATAATCCCCGCAGGATTCATTAAAAACAAACTTACCGCGTTATTACTATTAAGCGTGCTAATTAACCCATCAATATTGGAAACATTTCCACCTGTAACCCGACTAAATATGGTAGTAATATTTGGTGTGTTAGTTAGATCGAAAGTCGCTGAACCACCAGTAGGTACTGAGAAATTACTGAAACTATGAAATAAATTATTACCTTTTTCAGTCCCGTTAAGAATATTAAAATTATTTCCACTTTGGTTGACAATTGTGTTTGTAGTGCCATCTGATGTCACCTGAGCTATTGTCGGTAATAATATTCCTGGAGTTAATAACCCACTTGTTAATATTAATAAAAAGGGTAAAACTCTCATACCCAAAGATTTCCTATGGTTGATTTCAAGTTAGTATTCCCGAAATTGTATGATTAATAACATCATGAATTTGGAGAAACCGCAGCACAGGTTAGTGATGGTTGCACACCAGAAGAAGATTGATCGGCAATTAACTCAATTTTGCCTTGAGCATTGCGATGCCAGGAAGTAGCTTGGACAAGAACCTCTGGAGATGGGGCAATTTGTAACTGTAAAGCTTGTGTTTTGCGGTATGCAGAGAGAGTTTGTGGTGATGTTGGGATTTGTGCCGTGACGGAGCTATTTTTCCGGTATGCGGAGAGATCGCGGACATCATCCCAGGTGCGTAGGCGTAGCCCATCGTAGACATCACTCGTCAGCTGATTAGGATTTTGCGGCACACCACCTCGTCCCGTTGCCACAAAGCGGCTGCCTTCACTGCTTGCGCAGCCTGTAGCAATTTGCTGGGATGGATCGGTGACATTTGCAGGCAGTTCGACTAAACCAGAATTTGGATCGATACCGATAGTATTAACTTGAACCGTGCCACTTACCCCAAATTGGGAACTGGCGGTGATGTCACTATCAGAAGTGAGTTGGTTGCGGAATTTCAGCCCAAAGATGCCTTGAGTGGTGATTTGGATATTACCACCTCTGCCTCGCACTGCATTGGCAATAATGTCGCTGTTTTTTAAGCCGACGATGATGGGTGCGTTGATGTTTATATTACCTCCATTCCCTGAACCGCCAGCTGTTGAGGTTATCTGGCTATTGTCTTGCAGAAGCAACAGGTTTGTGGCGGACAATTTAATATTGCCACCATTACCGGATTCTGTTTGTGCTTGAATAAAGCCTTGATTCTTTAATTGGATGGCATCTGCACTGATATTAATATTGCCACCATTTCCACTACCTTGACTGGTAACACTGACTGTCCCGCCATTCGTCAGCGTTAAGTTCGGTGTGGTAATGCTCACAGTGCCGGCATTTGCTGTTAATATATCTGGCAAACCAAATCGTTTCCGCAATAAAGGATTGGGTCGGATGGTGGAGGCGTTAATGCTACTATTAGTTGCCCGACCTTGACCACTGATGACGATCGCTTCAGTAGCATTGATGTTCAAATCTCCCCCATTACCTGCAAAAAACGAGGTAGTGGCAACTGCTCCCCCATCCAAAATTTGCAATTTCGCAGTATCGAGGGTCAAGGTTTTGGCACTTCCAGTTGCAAATGTAGTTGAGCTAATGTTGCTGTAAAGTCCAGAGGGACTTTCTCCCATCACTGTGGTATTGGTGTTGCGAATCGTCACTTTACCGCTAGAACCACTGCCAAAGGTAGCCGAAGATAGTGAGGCACCGCTTGATACTAGTAGACTATTACTATTGACGAAAACATCACCAGCATTCCCAGTGCCTAGTGTAGTAGTGTTGACTGTGGTGACATCAGCAGGATTATTGGGTGAAAAGCCAGACAGTTCAATGGCGGTTGCATCAATGTAAATATTGCCACTGGGAGCTGTTCCAAGAGTTGTGCTATTCAACCCCGCTCCCGACTTGATAGTGAGGTTGGGAGTAATAACGCTGATATTCCCACTAGCTCCCATACCCAAAGCATCACTACGCACTCCGCTCCGAATTGTGCCATCAGCTGTTTTGGCAATCAGATTAATGGACTCTGTAGCCTGAAGGCGAATGTCACCACCGGGGAGATTGCCAAAATTTTGCGCCAGTACCAGAGAGCCATCGGTGAATTGAATTTGTCTACCCTGAATTTGAACGGAACCTGCATTCACGCCGCTGATATCTAATAGCGATCGCTGTGCCAATTGAATATCGCCAAAGCTTTGTACATTACCATATCCCAGTGTATAGCCCTGTGCGGTTGGTATCAGATTTACCAATGCTGTACCGCTTACACTACCCAATTCAACTCGCCCTCTTTCAGCGATCAGGTTTGCCCCATTTAGATGTATGTCGCCACCCACTAAAGCTAGGGTGTTTCCCGGCTGTACCCGCAGTTTTGTAGAACTGGGAATCTGAATCGGGGGAACCAGAGCCAGTCCACTGACATTCCTCAAAGTATGTCCTGTACCTTGAATGTTGATGGGTGCGGGATTGTTACCCAGTTGCAACCCAATGGGAACATTGATACTCAACAACGGTGCAGATTCAGAATTAATTACACTAAACTCAGCGCCATCGGCAAATTTAATACTGTTGGCAGTGGTACCAATAAACGAACCCCCAATGTTTAGTTGGGCATTAGCTCCAAAGATGATCCCACTAGGGTTGATCAAGAAGAGACTAACGGGGTTGTTGCCCTTAATCGTCTGAATCAAGCCATCAATGTTAGAAATATTACCGCCAGTAACACGGCTGAAGATGGTAGAAATGTTAGGCGTGTTCGTTAAATCAAAAGTAGCCGAACCGCCAGTGGGAACCGAAAACTGCTGGAAACTGTGAAATAAGTTACTGTTGGCGGCACTACCATTAGTAATGGTGAAGTTATTACCGCTTTGGGAGACAGTAGTATTGAGGGTGCCATCAGGAGTTAGCTGGGCACTCACAGAGGCACACCAAAGGAGCATCCCACCTGTCAGCATTATATCGATCAAACCCCAGCAAACAGAAGGTGCTTTCATCGCTCACTTTCCATCAATACTTAATATATATAGGGTTCCCTAAACGGTATTGTGTTTGAACAGCATCAACGGTTTTAGTTGTCATCTTGGTGTAGCTTTTTGAAAACGAAACTTGCCGCAGGCATTGCAATTGCTGGAACTTCAGTTCGTTGCACCACAGGTTAAATATGGTTGTAAATGGGTTGGTTGAGCCGCAATTAACTCAATTTTGCCTTGGGTGTTGCGATGCCAGGAAGTAGCTTGGACAAGAACTTCTGAAGATTCAGGCATTTGTGCTGTGACTTCTCCAGTTTTGCGGTATTCAGAGATATCGCGGACATCAGACCAAGTGCTTAGGTGTAGCCCGTCGTAGACATCGCTCGTCACATCTTGATTGGGATTTTGCGGCACACCACCTCGTCCGGTTGCCACAAATCGACTGCCTTGGTTTGCAGAACAACCACTGGCTATTTGCTGAGATGAATCGGTGACATTTGTTGGTAGTTCAACTAACCCAGAATTGGGATCTACTCCGATAGTATTAACTTGAACAGTACCGCTAACCCCAAACTGTGAACTAGCAGTGATGTCATTTTCTGGAGTCAGTTGAGGACGATATTTCAGCCCAATAATTCCCTGGGTAGTGATTTGAATATTGCCACCTTTTCCTTGGACTGCATTAGCAATAATGTCACTGTTTTCTAAACCCACGATGTTCGGAGCATTAAGGGTGATATTGCCACCATTACCACTGCTACCTGCTTCTGCACTGATAAAGCTGCCATGACGCATCAGTAGTAAATCCCGCAGTTGTAAATTAGTGTTACCGCCACCGCCTGCTTTTGTGGATGCTGAAATGCTGGCCCCATTGTTGAGTCGTAGGGTATTCGCCTGAATGTTTAAAGTACCAGCTTTACCGGAGCCAAGGTTTTGGACAAAAACTGTTGCACCATTACTGATGTTAAGAAGTGGGGTGTTAATCGTGGTGTTACCTGAAGTAGCGCTGGAAAATCTAAAAACAGGACGAACAGCTGTACCAATATAGCTGGGATTTGCTGCATCTTTGACACCATTCACATCAATCGATTCAGAGGCATTGATAGTCAGTGAACCCGCATTTCCTAAAACTATGCTAGAAGCTGACACTCTGCCGCCAGCTTGAACCGACAGCTTGCGGGTATCGATTTTCAAATCTCCTGCATTACCAAACCCAAATGTGGCAGTAGACAACAGACTAAAATACAAACCCTTTGGCGCTCCCTCATTTGTCACTTGAATTGTATCTGCCTTGACGATGAGATCGCCGCCATTGCCTGAAGCGTAGGGTCTTGCTGCTATATTGCCGCCAGCTAAAATAGACAGGTTTTGAGTAGAGATGTTAACATTTCCACCTTTTCCAGCCCCATAGGAAGCAGCTAATATCTGGCTGACTGCTCGAAAAGGAGAAGGATCGCCAAATGCAAAACCATTCACCCGCATTTCATCAGTATTTATTGCAATATTGCCACCCGGTGCTGTGCTAAAGGTACGGTTTAAGATATACCCACCCCTGTCAATATTTAACTGTGGGGTGGTAACGATAATATTCCCTGCCGCACCTAGGGATATAGTTTCATTAATTAAACTGCTGGAACTTTGAAAATCAGGAGACTTGCCGATAATCTGGAGGGACTCTGTGGCATTGATTGCAATATCACCAGCAGTTTGATTGCTGCGATTTTGCACTACCATCAGTGAACCATCTCGGATGCTGACCTGTTTACCCTGAATTTGGATGGCTCCTCCCCTTTGCCCACTGAGGTCGCGTGTAGATGCTAAAGCTCGTTGGGTGATCTGAATATCGCCAAAACTCGAAGTATTAGGATAACTGAACGCAAATCCTTCAGGGATGGAATTGAGGGTGACGCTTCCGTTAGTGATGCTACCCAGTTCTATTTGTCCTCCTGGTGCGGAGAGCAATCCTCCATCTAAGGCAATATTCCCACCCAGCAATGCCAGCATCTTTCCAGGTTGCAACTGTAATCCTCTCGTACCGAGGTTTAATCCAGAAACCTGAAGTGAGTCGCCTAATTGGGCATTGTGTCCTGACCCTTGGACGGTAATGGCTCCTGGATTACTACCAAATTGCAAGCCAACTGGTACATTGATCGTTAACAAAGGGGCTGGTGTCGTGTTGGTAGCATTAAACTCCACCCCGTCAGAGAACTTAATGCTGGTTGCAGTCGTACCAACAAACGATCCACCAATATTCAGTTGAGCATTGGGCCCAAACAAAATACCCGCAGGATTGAGCAGGAATAAATTGGCGCTACCGTTGGCACGAATTAACCCATCGATATTAGACGCACTACCACCTGTAACACGGGCAAAGATGTTTTGGATATCGGTGGCATTATCGAAGAAGGCAGAACCATTTGTAGGCAAAGAGAACTGGCTGAAGCTATGGAACAGGTTTTTCCCAATCTGATTGCCATTGATGATGTTGAAGTTATTACCACTTTGGGAGACTGTGGTGTTGAGGGTGCTATCAGGTGTCACCTGTGCGTTGGTTGAATTGCTCCAGAGGAGCATAGCAGCCAGAGGCATAAACATCCCACTTCTCAATATACTATTCACCAAACCCAGCCAAATAAAGGTTGTTTTCATTTAGTTTGCCAACATTTCAAATTGCCTAAAACCATGACTAGCAAAACTCTAAGAGCTTTTTGAATAAAACTCCTGAGCGATCCGTATTTCTATATTCATAGTCATAGGGATTATTGATTGCCTCAAAACGCTGAATAACTCACTGAGAAGTAGAGTCCATTTTCCTGGAGCGATCGCTTTTCACCGTCCACCGAGATTAGGGGAATGCCCCAATCTAGGCGGGCCAAGAAGTCATCACCCTGTTTCCATAACAGCCCCAACCCACTACTAACAAGCGTACTCGGTGATGGATTTTCGCCTTTGGTATTCCAGCCTTTACCTACATCAATAAAGGGTGTCAGTTGCAACACTCCGCCAATTTTGGCAGCGCGGACAATTGGGACTCGAAATTCCGCCGAAAATAACATACCATTATCTGTGAGTAATGCATCTTGGCGATAGCCCCGTACACTTAGCTGTCCACCAAGACCAAATTGCTCTAAAGGTACTAAGGAATCTGCTGCCAATTGGAAATCGCCCCTAGCTAAAAATAGAGTATCCGGTGCTAATTGTCGCACCCACTGTGCCTGTCCCCGCCACGCGAAAAAGCGGCTATCTGGTTCATTCTCACTGACATTAGCATCGAACCAATCTACACCAAAACTCAATTGCGATCGCGCCGCAAATACATACTGGTTGCTTCGCTGGGTATATTCTTGAAAAAAGCGCAGGGCAGAAATATTGGTTTTTCCGTTCGCATCTGCACCTGGGGAGAGCCGAAACGGCCCAATGTTATCAAGACCTAACTCAGTTTGGCTTGACTGGCGGGAGAACGATAGCCCCACTGCCAACTCTTGGGTTGGTTTTTGCACCAGTGGTTGCCGATAGCTCAATTCGTAAGAGCGGGTATTTGACTGGATATCAAGGACACTGAATGGTTCCTCAATCACGTGGTTCCATCCTTGGCTAAAACCGAAGGATACAGTGCCATTGCGGGCATTAATCGGCAGCGTGTAATTGACATTGATGGTATTACTGCCATCAGTATTGGCGTATCCGACGCTGAGGGTGTCGCCAAAACCCAATAAATTAGCTTCTTGCAGATCCACTCCCCGGCGGAAACTACCCACACTGGGCGATCGCCCATTATCCAGGCTTGCTGTCAGTTTAAAAGTTTCTGCTTCTTTAACCTCCACTTGCAATACATTGGTTCCCGGTTGCACGCCTGTCTGCAACTCGGCTGACAGGTTTTGAATCCGCGGATTGAGGCGGAGTAGTTGCAGCTTTTCTATTAAACGTGGTATATTTAGGGGTTTACCTGCACCAAGTTTGATGCGATCGCGAATGTATTGAGTGTGTAATCGTCTATTACCGACAATCTTAATTTCTTCCAAACTACCCTCAATCACCTGAATTTTGATTGTCCCAGCTTCTATTGTCTGCGGTGTAATCAATGCGCCTGTGGTGACATAGCCGTTATCAGTGTAGAGTTTGGTGATGGCATCTTTAACTTGCAACAACTCTGCAAATGTCAGTTCTCGTCCCACAAAGGGATTTGTGACAGCGGCAAATTGTTCTGCTTTGAAAACTGTACTACCAACAACTTCAATGCGATCGACCCGAAATTTGGTATTAGGGTCATTCTGCTCCCAAATCGGCTGATTCGGTAGTTTTAGGGATGGAAGCAATTGATTCTCGTCTGGTGGCTTGGGTAGCACATCCGAAGGTAACGGAGTGTCAGGAATATCATCTAACCGACCTGGGGGTAATGTCTGAGGTTCGGGAGTTTGGGCGATTGCATCCTGATAGTTACACAATATTGTGGCGATCGCAAAGCTGAGTGTTATAAATCCAGCAAAAATCCTCAGTTCGCCCACGGACTTGCTTACCTTTGGCTGATTTATAACCAAGGTTTTTCTAACCATTATTTGTAATCAAATAAATTAGAGATTAAATTCTTAATACTTTGTAAAGTATAAGTAAATAAGTGGTAAGTACCATATCTAACTTAAATTTTTACCGAAAAGATCAGTAATATTACTAATTGTCACAAAATAGTTCAGGAGCAAAGCCAAATACAAGAAGGGTATTCTGCGCGAAAAAATGGATAAATTACTGCTTAAAGACAGCCACAAAACTTGAAATTTGGTAGTTTACAAAACACTTGCAGACTTACTATCGCTACGGGTAAGCAAGCTAGTAAGAACATCTTGAAGCTGAATTCTACCTTTTATTCAATTAATTTGATATTTTTAATTATGCAAGTGTATCAAGATGATTGCACCATATCCAAAGCAAAAGTCAGAGCGAAGATTTCCTCGGCTCTGAACTTTGTAATAGAGTATTCTTATTGAAATTCCCTAACTTTATTTATAGGGATTCACTGTTAGCTGATAACTGTTAAGCAGCATATTTCACTGACAAATTAAGATGTACTTATCCTGTTTGATTTTTTGCAGTCTGATTCACGAGGTTTCAGAGGCTTTTTCATCTTTAGGATAAAGAGAACGAATTAACTCCCGAATTACATCAGTTGCTGGTCTGCCAGTCGTTGAGCAGTATTGTTCAAGCTTCTGTGCCTCGCCTGATGTGAGATTGATTGTAAGTCGTTTAACAGCCCATTTTTTATTCATGTACTAGACAAGGTATGTTTTTAAACTACTTCTCTAATATCAATCATCTAAACTGCTCTTACAATGGTATAAGTAATGACATTTAGTTCAAGTAATCATAAAGTTAAATAGGATATTTTTACCAGCAATAGCGAAAATATGAAGTATATTATAGATTATAAAGTTAAGCTACTTTCCGGGCAGTAATTATAAATAGAATGTAAAACCAATATTAAATATATCAATACAAAATAAGTATTCTCACAGAACAGTTGAAGATAATACAGCGCTTACCGCTATTATGCAATACAGTTTTTCTTCTTGCCCCTCTCCTAGCATAGTTTTCAGCTTTGAGGATGATGTACCTCATAGCTGCCGGAAGTGCTGTAATATAGAATTCGCGGCGACACATATTAAACCCACCTCCCAATACTTTTCGGGTTTTTGGGGAAAGGGGAAAGGGGAAAGGGGAAAGAGAAAGGGTTTGAATCTACCTTTATTGCAAGCCCAGTACCCATATTTCTCCGTTTAGATCCCCCCTAACCCCCCTTAAAAAAGGGGGAACTAGAGTCAAAGTCCCCCTTTTTAAGGGGGATTTAGGGGGATCTTCAACGATTTTGGTTTTATACAAAGATGTGTGTACACCGTAGCCGCTTGCGGGGGTGGGGTTCTTCCGGTTTAATAAGCAATCAAGCGGACATGATATGCCGAGAGGTGGACGGGCAGAGGGGAAAAACTTACTGCAACTTCCTTAGTTGGTTTTTATTGTTAATAAGTCATGTGTTGATAATGTATCGGCAGCAGATTTAATCACATCAAATGACATTCCCGACTTTTCTGCAATATCTAATAGAGTATGCTGACCGTCGGATAAATTTAAAACCCAGAGGATTGCCATTTCATTTAGCCCGCTATCTTTGTTACCACCAACTGCCCGATATATTCCTCTTTTACCTAACTGTGGCTCACATTTGGGATTTTTGTTGTAGTAGATTTCGTTATTGTTGAGGATATACAACATCGAATGACATTGAAAGAATGACTCGGCTAGATATTGGGGTTGAACGAAATTTAAATCATCTGCTGAGGTATGGTATTCAGGAAAAGTACCATGAGGCGATCGCATGAAGCAACCTACAGCTAAATTAAATCCTGGCGAGCAATATTGTCGCTCATCATAGCCATAGGGGAAAAAATCTATAATTTTGTGATCTTGTTTTGAGTTTTTCAGTACATAAACAGCAACTTTATCGATTTCAGTGTCACCTCTACGGCTTTTTTTGTAGGTAAAGTTGCCTGCATCTCCTAAACAAGTTAATACCAAGCCGTGTTTAATGTTATTGACTTTAGCATCATTGAGAGCCAACCATGTAATTGAGCCAATGGTTCCGGGAATCCAGAGAAATCTATAGGAATATCTTGGTGTAGTTTGACTTAAATATTTAGCGATAAAAGTAGCGATCGCAATTCCCGAAAGATTATCATTACACAGTGAAGGATGACAGGCATGGCAAGAAATCAAGACTTCATCAGTACTGTTTCCGGGAATATAATACTCGCCATAAGTCAAATAGCCTGGTTGTAGAGAAGAATCAATACATACTTCATATTCTTCATCATTTAGTTGCAAATACTGATTGTGAGTCAGGCAAAAACCCCAACTTTCCTTGTAATATGAAGTTCGGTAAGGAATCCAATTCGGATAATCAACAAGTGTAAATAGATGTGATTTAAGTTCTTGAAGAGATATTTTTTGATGTATGGGAATACTATAGTTAACAACGTGCAAATTTGAATTAGTAAAATCTACAATCTTTTCACCTTGAGAGTTTTTAATATAGGCATCTTTAATATTCCACTCATTAGGAACTGTCCAATCAAATACCTCTGTTCCTGTTGGCACTTCATGAACTGACAAAGGAATATGCTGCTGAATAATTTTTAAAGTTTCTCTAAAACCATCACCTGTAATACTACGGCAAATGGGATATAAATCAGAAATTAGTTGGTAAAGTTCTAGACTGATATCCTTGAGGTTAAAAGAATTTTTGATATCAACTGCAACCATAAGTAGAATCCTTTTAAAAGCCTAAGTCATAGGCGTTACAATTTTTGTCGATTCAAATAAACTCCAAGCCCGATCTTTTTCTGAAATTTCAGTCACAGGTAGAGGCCATTCAATACCAAAGGCTGGATCGTCGTAGCGATACCCTGTAGCATATTCTGGTGCATATAAGTCACCCATTTGATAAGCCACTTCGGTTTCGTCAGTGAGCGTTTGGAACCCATGAGCGCACCTATCTGGGATATAAAGAGCAAGGCGATTTTCAGCAGTCAACTCTATACCAATATGAGATAAATAGCTAGGAGAATCTGGACGCAAATCGATAATTACATCATAAATTGCTCCCCTGATACAACGCACTAATTTTGTTTCCTGAGAAGGAGGCATTTGATAATGCATACCCCGCAATGTTCCTTTTTTATAGTTAAAAGATAAATTGCATTGGGCAATAGTAGGTTTTAAACCACGATTTTGAAATTCTTGAACACAAAAAGTCCGAGCAAAAAAGCCTCGAATATCTTGATGCAACTCTAAATCAACAATAAATGCTTCTTTTATTTTCGTTTCAGTGAAGATCATAAATGTTACAAACTTGATAAAAAATTAAAATTCTAATTTTTTAGAAAAATATTTTTCGACAGTAAAAGGCTTCAGCATATTTCCCCGGTGAGTTTGATTCAATCCCGCGAATTCTGAGAATGGAACGAAAAGTCTCTTCTGTAAACCACTGCTTGTTATTCTGGGTAGGAAACGCATCCAAAATATATTGAATTTTTCGGCGGCAGAGTGTTTCATTTAAATGGACAAAGAAATTAGGAATACCCAAATCACCATCATATTTGGGTATTTCATATTCCAAAATTAAATGGTTTCTAAAGGTATTCCAAGTCAACTCAGAAATTAAGCGGTGATCTTGGTGGCGATCGTCTCGGTGATGAGTAAAGATTATATCTGGTGAAAATTCTTGCTTCAATTGTTCAAAACATTCCTTCACCTCTATCCCTTGAAAAGGTAGAAAGCCATCTCGAAAATTTTTAATGATAATTTTCTTGACTGGGATTTCTTTTAGGAAGAGATTAGCACTTGTAGTTGCTTCCTCTGCTCTTTGCTCATTGGAACTAAAGACAACCCAATAGATAACAACATCTTGGTAAGTCTCTATCAGCTTTAAGATTGTACCTCCACAACCAATCTCGATATCATCGCAATGAGAACCCAGACAAAGAATTTTGTACTCAGATTCTTCTGTTTTATTCAAACTAAGTTGGATCATAAATGGTCGACTTGTACTTGTTCATCTCCCCAAACTTCCCAAGGTCTTTTGCCTTGAGCATACATATCATCCAACTGTTGTTTCTCTTTAAATGTATCCATTACTCCGAAAAACCCAGTATATTTATATGCAAAAAGTTCTTCTTTGGCGATCAATCTTTGAAAAGGCTCCATGACCAGTTCTTCACCATAATTTATATAGTTAAAAATCTCTTTTTTAAATATAAAATATCCTCCGTTAATCCAAATATCACATTGTTTTACATCTTGGATATTTTTTACCAAACCATCCTCTTGCATGTCAACTAAGTGAAAAGTTTGGCTTGGTCTGACACATAAAAAACTACCGATTTTGTCACGCTGATAAAAATTATTGATATACGTTGGTAAATGTAAATCTGTCAAACCATCACTATAATTAGCTAAAAATACTTCTTCTCCTTCTAGATACTTTTCTACTGCTTTGAATCTTTGACCAATGTTGGCAGTTAACCCTGTATCTACAAATGTAATATTCCAATCTTGAATATCTCGATTAAACAACTGAATTTGGCTACCGTTAGAAAGTGTAAAGTTATTAGAAAGCCATTCATTGTAATTCAAAAAATAGCTTTTAATTAGGTCAGACTTGTAACCAAGACATAAGATAAAATCTTTGTGCCCATAGTGAGCATAGTATTTCATTACATGCCATAATATTGGTCTATAACCAATATTCACCATTGGCTTAGGAATACTTTCTGAGTATTCTCTCATTCTGGCTCCTAAACCACCACAAAATAAAACTACTTTCATGTCAATTACCCCTTTTTGACGATTTTTTGACGATCGAAAATACTAAATACTTAAGAGTAGACATTAACTTCAGGAATTGGTACAACAAATTGGCCTCCCCAATCCCGAATGTAAGCCATTTGTATCATAATTTCATTTTTCAGATTCCAGGGTAATATTAGTATATAGTCAGGTTTTGTTTCGGCAATTTTGTCTGGATGAAAAATCGGAATATGAGTTCCTGGTAAAAATTGACCCTGTTTATAAGGGTTACGGTCTACTGTATAGTCAAGAAAATCTGTGCGGATACCGCAATAGTTTAAGAGAGTATTTCCCTTACCTGGAGCACCGTAACCAACAATCGATTTTCCCTCGCGCTTAACTTTTATCAAAAAATCTAATAAGTTGCGTTTAGTTTCTTTAACTTGTTCTCCAAAAGAAAAATAGTATTCTAATTGCGTAAAACCAGCCGCTTCTTCTCTATTTTTCAGTTCTGATACTTGCTGAGTAACTGGTTTAGAAGAGTCTTCACTGTGGCGGGCATAAATTCTCAAAGAACCACCATGAGTAGTTAATTCTTCTACATCAAAAATTGTCAAACCGTGAGCAGCAAAAATCTTGTCTACGGTAAGAAAGGAAAAATAAGAGAAATGCTCGTGGTAAATAGTATCAAACTGATTTTCCTCAATTAACCGCATCAAATGGGGAAATTCCATAGTAATTACACCATGTGGTTTGAGGATAATTTTCATTCCTTTGACAAAATCATTCAGATATGGCGTGTGAGCAAGAACATTATTTCCTAGTAATAAATCTGCCTGTTTGCCCTTAGCAACCTGTTCTTTTGCTGTCTCCTGTCCAAAAAATTTGACAATTGTAGGAATACCTTTTTTAATTGCTACCTCAGCAACATTTGCTGCTGGCTCTATTCCCAGCGCCGGGATGCTTTTAGCAACGAAGTATTGCAGTAAGTAGCCATCATTACTAGCAATTTCTATGACCTGACTTTCCTGGTTTAATTGGAAACGTTCTACTACCAAATTAACGTATTTTTTGGCGTGTTGTAACCAGCTATCAGAGTAGGAAGAAAAATAAGCGTAGTCGCTAAAAATATTTTCTGGACTAATGTATTCTTGAAGTTGAACTAACAAGCACTCCTCACAAACATAGACATGCAGAGGATAAAATGGCTCTACTTCATTGAGTTGTTTGAGACTGCGATAACTTTCGCAGGGAGGAGACATACCTAAATCTACAAAGGTATGGTGTAAGCCTGTTCCACAGAATAGACAATTACCAGTTATTAGTTGATTATTTGTTGGCTTTAGTAAATTCATAACTTATTATAATATGAAATTTTTAAACAGTCTGCCAGAAGAAATCTCGATCGATTTGCTGAGTGCGAATGAGATATTCCAGTTGTTTCAGGCGAGTAAAGCCTCTAGACTCAAATGTTACTCTATCCATATCAATTTGCTGAAAAACATTATATAGTTGTTGGGCACCTCGCTGGGCATCCCATTCACATTTGAATCCTGGTAAATTTTGGTTAATTTTATGAAATAAAACCCGATAGCTGCGGTTATCAGGATCGTGTTTACCAAAGCTCAATTGACAATCTGTAAAAACATTTGCAACTATTTGAGCAATTTGTTTGACTTGATAGTTGCTATTTGTATCACCGACATTGAAAATTTGGTTGTGAATTACATCACGCGGAGCTTCTAAGGTACAGATAATTGCTTTGCAGATATCCAATAGATGCACTAGAGGACGCCAAGGTGTACCGTCGCTGTTCATCTTGATTTCTTTAATTGTCCATGCCCAACCGGCTAGATTGTTTAAGACAATATCAAAGCGCATTCTCCCAGAAGCGCCATAGGCTGTAGCATTTCGGAGAAAGGTGGGAGAAAAGCTATCATCAGCAAGGAGTTTTACATCCTGTTCGACAAGTGCTTTGCATTTGGCATAAGCTGTTTGGGGATTGATGATAGACTCTTCGCTAACGTAGTCTTCAGTGGCAAAACCATAGACACTGCATGATGAAGTGTAGATAAAGCGTTGGATTCCAGCTGCTTTCGCCAGTTTCGCTAAATGTACTGAGCCTTTGTGGTTGATATCGTAGGTGATATCAGGGGCTAACTGACCTAAAGGGTCGTTAGAGAGTTCTGCCATGTGAACTACTGCTTCCACACCTTGTAGGTCTTCTGTTGTAATGTGGCGGATGTCTTTGTTGAGGGTTTTGGCAGTTACTTTGGTGGCGTTATATAGCCAACCTACTTTATAAAAGCCAGTATCTAAACCAATAACTTCATGACCTTCTTGAATCAACAGAGGAGCTAATAATGAGCCGATATAACCTTCAGTTCCAGTTACAAGTATTTTCATATCCTATAGTGCGATCGCAAATTGTGAGGATTTTAATTCGGTAGGAATATTGTCTTGGGTATTATCTACAGGTAGTGGTAGGAACTTAGCAATGATTTCTTCTCGTAGGGGAGCGGCTTCATCTTGAGTCAACCAAACGAATAACTTTGCTACTGCTTGCGGGGAGCTGTCAAGTTTGAGAATTTCTTGGAGCATACGCAAAGCTCCTATAACATTACCACTGTTCAAGGGAATCGCTGCCCGTGTCAAACAATAATTGAAGTTATAGCTACGAGCTTGGGTTGTAATGTCTGCGCAATATTCAGCAGGAAGATAACTCTTTGAAATTTCTATACACTGGCGGATGGATGCCGCCAAAATACCGGATGATAAGTCATCACCTGTCTGTCTGTGAGAATGTATACGGTAACGAGCCAAACTTTCCGGTTCGTACCACCAATCAGAAGAAGCAGTAATGCGTTTATAAAGTTCCCATTCAGGAGTGCAAACTAACTTCGGATAATAACCTCCTATTTTTTCATGAGTCAGGCGACGAATGACAACCGCAGGCATCTGTAACGGGCATGTTACACCAATCTGCTGCCAAAAATTCTGAGCTATACCTTTATGCTTTCCAAAGCAGGAAATCACTTCCCCTTTTTCAATTACTGTTCCTTTTTCATTGAAATATTCAAAATTTGCGAAAGCGGCTCCTACGGAATCTGGACACCCTTGGAGACTTTGCTGGAGTCGGTCATAAAAACCTGGAACCACACTATCATCATCATGCAGGATATGAATCCACTGACCGCGACTGAGGGAAATGCCTGCATTTTGATTTGGCAATACTCCAATATTTTGCTGATTGCGGTAGTAGCGGATTATTCCTCCCCCAATACTGTTTACTAGATCGAACAACGGTGTTGTACTGGCATTATCCATTACCAGAATTTCCATCTGCTCTGCCCCAGTCCATTGCACTAAGACGCTAGCCAGACATTCAAGCAGATAATCGGTGCGGTTATATACCGGAATCACCACAGTCCAAAATGGTCGAGGTTCCTCTGGGTCTGTTACAGGTGGAATCGCTGGAAACTGATAGTCGCCAACAGTAACCTCACCTTGAGGAATGAGGGGAGTCACGAGCATTTCTGGAGTGATGGCAGCATTGTGGTAAGCAGACACCGTTTTGGCATAGTGAGGATTGAATAGAGTTAATGCCTGACGATACACAGAAATCGCCTCTGCTCTCTTGTTTTGAGCTTGGTAAACCTGACTCAAACGGATGTAGATTTCCCAGTTTAAGGGATTGAGTTTTAGGGCTTGACCATAAGAGGCGATCGCTTCTGACCACTGACCTTCTTCTTGTAGAATGTTGCCTAAGTTATAATATGTCTCTGGCAAGTTTGGGTCAAGAGCGATCGCTTGACGATAGTAATTAATTGCTTTCTTGAAATTCCCTGCGACTGTGTAGGAAAGTCCCAATTTGTGATTCAAATTCGCGTAGTGCCCTTGTTGAGCTTTTGATAGTTTACCTTGTGCGTTGAGGGCGTTGCCTAAGTTGACTTCTGCTTCGGTGCAATTGGGCTGAAATTCTAAGGCTTTTTGATAACAAGTAACTGCTTCATCAAACTTGCCTTGTTGTTCCAATGTGTAACCCAAGTTATTATGTATTGCTACTAGCTTTGATTCTAGAGCTATAACATCAGGTAGAGAAGCAAAATCAAAATACAATAAAAACTTTTGGCAAGGAATATTTTGAAAGTTTTTATTTTCTTGCTTAAATTTTTGAGATAACAAAACTAATTGTTTTTCTCTATTTATTATCTCAATATCGTTCAGTTTTTCTAAAATCTCACCATCCAATTCTCCGTCGTCATTCTTCGTAAATACATTCTTCTTTAACCAACGTGTATGCCAGAAAATAAAACCTAAATAATAAGATGTTAGTCCTTCAAATTGAATTGCTTCACAGAATTGAATTTTTGCATTTTTATCGAAAATATTTTGCTGCGAAACTGTCCAATATGCTAAATCTCCATTGCCAGAAGCAGGAGATTTTAAATTTGTGTAGTAGTTTGGATCGTCTGGACGTTGATATAAATTTACTCCTGAAAAAAATAAGGCTGTATTTTGCAGATGATTTTGCTTCAAATAATGATAAATATTTTGTAAATGTTCAGGAATACCCACGTGACGGCTGTCAATATCAACGCAAATTTTATACCGCGTCTGACTGAGAGCAAAGTTAGAATAAAAAACCAAAGAATGAATGTTATTTACATCCAATTCAACTTGTTCTTTTGTCCCAAATAAATCGACGTGGGGTAAGTAATGAAAAGCCCGTATTTTTTGAGGATATTTTTGTGCAAATGCCTTGATTATTTGGGGAGTTTTATCCGTACACTGATGAAAGACAATTACTAATTCATCTACATAATCAATCCAAGATTCGATCGTTGGTGCTAAAAATTCCTCTTCATTACGAACTCGCATCAGACCGCTAATACCATCTTGTCGATTTTGTGGCTCAAAAGATGAAGTATTTATAGTAGGATGCTCAATCTGACCAATTGACATAGTTTGTTAGTCCAAAACTAAAAAATTTTTGCTTTTCCCGAAATAAGTCTTGATAGCGGTTCCCGATCTGGTGAGGTACGTTTTCAAAGCTACTAACCTTGCTCACAAAGATTTGGGTGTACCTCAGTTGCTTAGGAAACACTATATAAAGGAAGTGAGATCAATCTTGAGGCAATTTCATCACGTAGAGGAGCTGCTTCTTCTTGTGTTAACCACCGGAATAACTTTGCCACTGCTTCAGGGCTACGATCTATTTTTAAAGCCTCTTCTAACCCTTGCCAAACTCCAGCTAGATTACCAGCCTGTAGGGGAATTATGGCCGATTCTAGACAATAAAGAAAATAATGACTCCGGGATTGGGCGGTAATTTGTGCTGAATATTCAGTGGGAAAATAACTCTTGGAAATTTCAATTGCACGGCGGATAGATATCATCTGTTTCCCAGAGAGTAATAGTTCGCTGGTGACATTGTTAGCGTGTTGGCGGTAACGAGCTAAAATTTCTGGTTCATACCACCAATCGTAAACAGAGGCAATGCGTTTATAAACTTCCCAATCGCTTGTATAGGTCAGTTCAGGATGATATACGCCCAATCGTTCGTGCGCTTCTCGACGAATCACTACCGCAGGCATATTCAATGAGTTACAAACTCCAATAATTTGCAGCCAATTTTGGGCAATTCCTCGCTGCTCTCCATAGACTTGTTGGCTGAAAATTACTTCTCCTTTCTCGTTAATATTTTCATAACCTGTAAAAGCGGCTCCTACAGAATCTGAACACCCTTCTAGACTTTCTTGTAGCTGGGAATAAAAACCTGGGAGAATATAATCATCGTCGTGCAGTAAATGAATCCAATGACCGCGAGTGAGAGCAACTCCGGCATTCCAATTTCCTGGCAGACCGAGATTTTGCGGGTTGCGATAGTAGTTGATTATTCCTTGTCCAATACTATTCACCACTTCAAATACTGGCGTTGTACTAGCATCGTCCATGACGATGATTTCCATCTGCTCTTCTCCTTGCCATTGAGTCAATACACTGACAAGGCATTCGAGTAGATAATCTATGCGGTTATATACAGTTATCACCACACTCCAGAAAGGACGCTTACCTGTATTTGCTACTGTCGGAATAGTCGGAAAGCTGTATTCTCCTACAATTACCTCCCCTTGGGGAATTGAGGGTGTGGCTGGTACTTGTTGAGGAATTTCAGCATCCTCACCAGCTGCTAATGCTTTGGCATAGTGGGGATTAATTAGCTTTAACCCTTGTCGATAGGCAAAAACTGCTTTCTGGTATTGGTTGAGTTGTTGGTAAATTTTGCCTAAATTGAGGTATATTTCTCCATCGTTGGGATGAAGTTCCAAGAGTTTTTGGTAGGATGCGATCGCCTCTTCTAATTCCCCTTGTTCTTGTAGCGCCAAAGCCAAGTTATAATGGGCTTCTAACAAATTTGATTGTAGTGCGATCGCTTGCTTGTGACAAGTAACAGCATTTTTCAAATCCCCTGCTTTTTTTCGGGCAACACCCAATTGATTATTTAATTGTGCATAGTACATTTGTTGATTGCTGGAGAGCTTACCTTGAGCGTGTAACGCATTGCCCAAATTAGCCTCTGCTTCTATAAAGTCTGGCTTTAACTCTAGAGCTTTTTGATAATAGTGAATTGCTTCTTCAAATAATCCTTGTTGTTGTAGAGTATAGCCCAAGTTGTTGTAAATTGGTAGTGAGTTAGGTAATAAAACTAAAGCTTGCCGATAAGCTTTCTCTGCTTCGGAAAACTGTTCTTGAACTAAATACAAATTTCCTAAACTGAACCAAGTTTTCACAGAATCTGGTTGAACTTGTGAAGCCGCACTTAGCCACTGTTCAGCAATTTGAGGTTGCCCCATCTGCTGCGCTAACATTCCTAAACCATATAAAGCTTCAGGGTTATCAGGTTGTTTTTCCAGAACTTGACTATATAGCTGTTCCGCCTCCAATAAACTATTGTCTTGTTGCTGTTGAACTGCTAGTTCGAGGATTTCAGTTACTTCTGTTTGATCTAGCGATTCAGCTTCATCCTTGTCACCTGACTGATGCGTTTGCACCGCAATTTGAATAAGAGATTTAACTCTAGATTCTGAAATTGTTGTATTATTCATAACTATGTAGTATCTATAACTATATTTGAATTTGATATTATATTGTTATAGATTACTATAAATTCAGACCATAAGTGATAACTATCAATAAAATATTTTACCTATTTTTGCCTGTTAATAAAGCAAGTCTATTTACTAAGATAAGGGAGAGATTTTGTCAACAGTATGAGCGAGAAATAAGCTTGAAGCTAGCGATCAAACATTACTAACTCAAGTAATTTCAGTGCGTACACGATAGGGGTTGCTGTTGGCAAAACTTCTCCCAGAAAAGGTATCGACATTTTATTGTGCAATCAGATTTTTTACTCGTCCGATTGTTTTGACTGAGATGCTTGTAAATCAGAGTCTGTTAGTGAATGAAACGAGCAATTAGCTTTAAGCAAATTAGATTACCGAGCTGATATCACTTGCACTCACGTTTGTAAATAGTATGCTTTGTGGAGAATTATTCAAGAGAGACAAAGAATTACCGAGAGACAAAGAATTACCGAGAGACAAAGAATTACCAAGAGACAAAGAATTACCGAAAGACAAAGAATTGAAGGTGAGAAGAGCGCCACCGGTGGTATCTGTTACCTTCCCTTGACTTCCCCAGCCATCTAATACAAGCTTATCAACACCAACCTGGAAATCTTGAATGACATCAAAGTCTTTTTTAAGGAAGGTATCGCTACGTTTGAAAGTAAATGTGTCATTACCTTCGCCACCAACTAAGACATCATTACCACTACCACCATAGAGTGTATCATTGCCTTTACCGCCATAAAGTGTATCATTGCCATCGCCACCATCTAGCGAATCATTACCTTGACCGGCGTCGAGGTCATCATTACCTTTTTTTCCAGATAGCTTATCATCCCCCAAGCTGGCATAAAGTTTGTCCGCACCGTTGGTTCCCGTCAGATTATCCTTCCGAATCGTGCCATAGATAACATCTCTACCCAGGTTGCCGATTAAAGTATCTCCTGCCAATTCAACAGAAGTAGTATTAATTTTGACTATAGTTAGGTTGGTATTGCGATTAAAATTCCGCTCATAAGTCCCAACAGCACTACCATTGAGAAAGTCACTACCATTGTTGCCATTAATATCGGAGCTTTTATCGCGATCGTCGATTGTGACATTGCCACTACGACCAAAGGTTAGATCCCCGATTTTATCGGAGGAGATTAATTTACCCTGGATACCAAAATAATCTAAAACTCTGGCCCTGTTAGGATTTGTAGTATCTAATACCAAAAAAGTGGTTGTAGACTGAGCCTTGTTATATTCAACGTCAGGATTTTCAATTTCTTTAGCTGCCAATTTTAAATCTGCTGAAAAATCAAAAGAGAAGCTTTCATTACGACCAACCGCAAAACTAGCAAGTATCTTTGCTTCGCTGTTGGAAGTACCTTCAAATTGACCACTTAATCCAACAACAGCAGATTGAGTGAAAAGTGATGAAAAAGTTGGATCAAAACTTGCTTTAGCCTCAGCAATTGCAGCAGTTACGCCACCTTTAACTAATGTATCTGCCTCGGTAGAAGTTAAAATGCTTGCAGCACCTTCACTATAGTTAGAAAAAGTTGCATCCCCTTCAGCGGTAGCAAAATTAGGGCTAGGATCGGGCTTGGGATCGGGTCTATTATTGAGATTAGTTCTACCATTGAAAGAAAGTAACTTTGGAACTGTCAGTGTTAGACTTACTCTTGATGCCATAAAAAACCTGTATTGATTTTGTTAGTTAACAAATTTGCGCGTAAATATTCGGGGAGTAATTCTCTCCTAATTTACGAGCTAAATCTCTCGATATCCCTAATGAAACTGTCAGTTTTTATCCAGGACTTGCTTTGCTTTTAACAGCGCTTTTAAATAGCCTAATTGACTATTCCAAGCTGAACGTGGAAGTAATGGGATTTTCTCTAAATCTTGAGATGGTAATGACTTAAGGTCAGTTTCTTTCCCTGAAATTGTGTTAATTTCTGAATTTTCTGCCATGATTTATTATCTCACGATAGAGTAAGAAAATTCGGGTTCTTGTTGCCAACTTTCCGACCAATGAATGCTGTCAGCAGTAAAGTGTAATCGGTCGTTTGCTGGCAATAAAGTATCTGTAGGCTCGACAATTAGCTCAAATTCGCCATTATCAAATGGCAATCCTTGCGCCTTGACTTTGGGAACTACACGCTCTCTCATACCTTGTTTGGCATGAATAAGAGCGCGATGATGACAGTAAGGATTATTACCTCTCTTATTAAAGAAAACATGGGCAGTCCAACTGCAACCCCCACGACAAAGTTCAGCATATTCGCAGGTTTTACAGAAACCCCACAGGTGTTTTGTGCCTTCAGGTGTTCCTGCTCCTAGATTGAAGCGTAGTTCTTCTGCACCCTCGATAATATCATGCAAGGTCTGTTCTCGAATATTACCACCTGTATAGGCAGTAGTCGGCAGTGAGGGACAACCTTTAATCGCTCCGTCAGCTTCAATTCCCAAGGTTGAGAGTCCTGCACCGCAACCTTGCCAAAATGAAAATTCATGCTCCTTTCCCCGTCCCCGCAACAGTCGTTCATAAGGGCCGTAGTAACCAATGTTATTTCCCGCCTGAAGTTGCACACCTTCTTGGTAAGCACGACGCGCCACGCGGGCAAGCATGGGGTAGATATCTAACAGTTCATGGGGTTGAAGGAGGATATCTGCGTTATCGGCTGCATTCCCCATTGGTACAGTTAGCTGAACTTGCCAAGCACTAGCACCAGCATCACGAATGCACTCATAGATGCACGGAAACTCTGGCGCTGATAGGCGGTTAATTTGGGTGTTGCAACCAAAAGAAATACCCACTTCTCGCAGATGACTCATGGTCTTAAATGCATATTTCCAAGAGCCTTTCTTTCCCCGCAGGCGGTCATGAGTCGCTTCCAAGCCATCAATAGAAACAGAGACGGTACGAATTCCCGCTGACTTCATTTTTTGGGCGGTTTCTAGCGAAATGCCATAGCCGCCCGTAGTCATACCACATAACATTCCCGCCTCGTTGATAGCTTTGGCAATTTCCAGCCAGTCTGGACGCAGAAATGCTTCACCACCAATGAGAGTAACTTCTTTAATTCCAACTTCTGCCATCTGCTTGACGAGATCCAAAGCTTCCTCTGGGGAAAGTTCGTTGGCGCGTTCATGTCCTGCACGGGAACCACAGTGACTACAAGCTAGATTGCACTTTAAGGTAATTTCCCAAACTGCGTAGCTTTTGCGGTGATATGTCATAGGTTAACTCTCAATCTCAACCCTCAAAATAAACTAACGCATTCTATTTTTTCGTCGTTTTATCGGGTTATTGTACTTCTGTTGAACTAACAACGACTCCATATAACGCTTGTACAGGTGGATCTATTGCTTGACAAGGAAGCGGCCATGGCTTTGGAAGTAGTCTAGGAATCCATTTAATTGGTTTAATTGATGGTTTTCCAAAGTTTTCGGGAAGTGAAACTACAACATCACGTAATTTTGGCTGAGTGATTAATGGTGGCTTAATGACTGGTTGATTGATGCTTATAAACCCGCCAAATGCTCCCACTAATTCTTCTTCACTGAGGTCATCAAACTGGCCTAGTTCTTTTAATTCCAAGATTTTAATGGAGGCTGTTTCAAATTCTTCTTTAGAAAAATTATAGCCACCTTCTTCCATGACTTTTATCACTTCCTCAATCTTATCACTCATCAATTGAGTGTAAAAAGCTTCGTCTTTGACTAGTCTGACTAGGAAGTCTTTAACTTTCTCAAAAATTGTTAATGACATAAATTTTACCCCCTGAATTTGAAAGTTTAAGTTTAGATTGATGAAAATTGACGATCGCGTGAAATAATCCGTTTAGCCAGAAACTTTTAGTGAGTCAACTTGTGTAAATTCTTGTTGCTTGCTGGGTTTGGTAAATATCTCCTAATTTGATGTTGGCTTCCTGGTGTTGGGGATTGAACTCCAAAGCTTTTTGATAGCAAGCGCTCGCTTCTTCTAGCTCCCCTTGTTCTTGCAGTATCATCCCCAAGTTATAATGGGCTTCTACCAAGTCAGGCTGTATTGCGATCGCAGTTCGATAGTAAGCAATAGCAGTTTGCCAATCAGCTCCTTCTTGGTGAGCAATGCCCATCTGATAATTCAATTCTGCGTAATAGGCTTGTTTCTCTGGTGAAAGCTTCCCTTGAGCAAACAGCGCATTCGCTAAATTGATTTCTGCTTCTATGCAGTTGGGCTGAAATTCCAGAGCTTTTTGATAAGATGCGATCGCATCCTCCCACTTATCTTGTTGTTGCAAGGTGTAGCCCAAATTGTTGTATATTGTCCCTGCATCTGGTCGCAACGCAATTGCTTTTCGGTAAGCGGCTTCAGCTTCTGGTAACTGTCCTTGGCCTTGCAGCAAATTGCCTAAACTAAACCAAATTTTCACGGAGTTAGGCTGAACTTGCGAAGCTGCACTCAAATGCTTCTCGGCTTCCTGCAACTCACCTTTCTGCTGTGCCAGTATCCCTAAACCGTATAATGCTTCTGAATAGTCTGGTTGTTTTTCTATCACCTGACGATATAGCTGTTCGGCTGTGTCTAGGCGATTAGCTCGATGATCTTGAAGTGCAAGTTGAAAGAGTTCAGCAACTTCTTCGGCGTTAAATTGTCTTGGTTTATTAACCAACTGCAAAATAAAATCTTCCAGCGCTCTGACTGGCTTTAAATCGCCATATAATTTATGTTTATTTTCTGCAACTTGCTGGGAAATATATTGCCGATATTGAGCATCTTTCCCCAGACGGATGGCGATTTGGACGTATTCTGATTTATTGGAAGCGATCGTCTCTTCGATACCCATCATCTGCAAAATTGCTAGAGAATGGCGCGATCGCATCAGCTCTCCTGGTAAAGTGACAACCGGAATATTATGAGCAATAGATTCGAGCGTGGAGTTACATCCAGACCAACCAATACTATCTAAGAAGACATCTGCTAAAGCTGTAGTTCCAGCAAACTTCCTGTCATTCAGGAAAGATAAAAACAAACAACGATCTTGATAATCTAACCCGAATGCTGCAAAAGCATGTTTTAAGCGCTGGCGAAATTTTTCTGTTATTTCTTCACTTTTGCTTTTAATAAACACAAATTTAGAATTTCCTAACTCTTTAGCAATAGAGGGGAAAACATCATCATGATTGGGTAAATATTTATATAATGACTGACAACACCAGAATAAAATATCATCGTCTTTTAAACCTATATCTGGTTTCTTAATTTCTTCGGGTGGAATTGCTAAAGGTATGTAATGAATAGATAGATTGGGTAATCTAACTAATTTTTCTGTATAATGTTCTTGAGCATTTTCTGGTTCCATTAAGTCACTGCTCAAGTAATAGTCAATTGTCGGGAGTCCACTAGTCTCAGGGTGTCCCCAAGATGTCATTTGAATTGGTGCTAATCTCAGACAACCCAGTTTGAGCGTCATTGGATCCATCCCAAATTCTGGGAAAATCAGGATATGTAATTTATCTTTTGCGATCGCCTCACACCATTGTTCAGTTGAGCGAACACCTTGGACAAATTTATCAAAAGCCTTGGTGGCACTTATTGTTGAGTAATCTGTTTTGTCTCCGGTGTAATAACCAAATAATTCAAACTCGCTTCGATCGATATTTTCTACCCAACCTTTAATCGGGATTTTCCAATTAGAATGACTAGATAAAAACCCAGAAACAATACCAATACGAACCTTTTGATTTTTATCTAAATTTGGCAGAACAAGCGGCTGGCAATCTTGGGGATACCGACTCGACATAATCTGGAAAATCATTTCTCCATAAGTTCGCTGTAAATCTCGGTCATTTAAACCTTGATATGTCAAATAAAAAGGTTGAAATGCTCCCACAGCCTCAGATGCTTTGGCCCGTTCTTCCTGATTAGTTAATTCATAATATTTAGCTAAATCTTGCAAATACTGTTGATACTGATTTCGTCTGAATGCAATTTCATCAATATTAGAATAGATAACTGGTAGTTGGCTCATACAAGCACCAAATTTAGCCATATCATAGTTTGGTGTTAGTTTGACGGCTTGCTCAAATGCCTGGACTGCCGCTTCTATTTGGTTATCATCTCTCAATGCTGTTCCCAAGTTGGAATATATGTAATCAATATCAGGTCGAATTTTAATCGCTTTTTGATAGGATTCTATGGCGGCATCAAATTTATTTTGCGCCCTGAGAATATTTCCCAAGTTGTTATAAGTGATTGCAAAATCAGGTTGAATGCTTAAAGTTTTTTCATAAGCTTCTATTGCTTCTGCAAATTTTCCTTTTTCCTGGAAAAGATACCCTAAGTTGTGATAGGCGTAATGATAATCTGGTTTAATTTTTAGTGCTTGTTGGTAAGATTCGATGGCATCATTGAATCGCCCTTGTTTTTGGAGTACTTCTCCTAAATTAGTATGAGATGATACCAAATCTGGCTGCAATGCAATAGCTTGGCGATAATATAATTCTGCGATCTTGAAATCGCCTGCCTGTTGCCTAGCTAAAGCAAACTGCTCATTCAACTCGGCGTAGTGAATTTGTTCTTCTGGTGACAGCTTGCCTTGAATGTGAAGAATATTACTGATATTAATTTGTACTTCTATGCTCTCAGGAAGAATTTCTAATGCTTTTTCATAACAGGCGATCGCTTCTTGTAGCTTACCCTGTTGTTGCAGAGTAAATCCTAAGCTGTTATGTATTGCCCCTACTTCTGGCTCTAATCGCAAGGCTGCTTGAAAAAATTGTTCTGCATTTTGATATTGTTCCCGTTGCTGCGCCAGCAGACCTAATCCATAAAATGCCTCTGACTGCTGGGGATCTAAGTCTATAATTTGACGATAAATCTCTTCGGCTTGGGTGAAGCGCTTAGTTTGGTGATATTGACTTGCGAGTTGGAGAGCATCAGGAATTGTGGTCACGTCGCTTTGCTCCAAATTAAAAATTAACAATCCCCATAAATAAACTTAGGAGCTTGTATCCTTTTATTTATGAGCTATAATTTCTACAATCTTTATTTATTTAATATGTCTTTTGTTCCTATATCTGCAAGGAACTCAAGCTTTTGAAACTTATAACTGATATCGATTGATATCATGTCTGCTTGATTACTTCCTAAACTTGATTAACAGAAATTTTACTCTTCTCTACCTTTCGGGGGTCTACGAGAAGCTTAAGGCTATGGTAAAATTTTCCTCTTTATGACTATTAGCCCAGAGTTTTAATTCAGGGCGGGCAAACAACACAAACTGCAAACTGGGTTGAGGATTAAATGTTGTAAGTTGTAAAATTTTATTGCGGAAACAGTTATTTAAGACCAAAAGATGTATTTTGGGTAAAAGCCGAAGGCTCAAATGAGCAAAGAGCCTCCGGCAATTTATCAATATACTAAGCTTTCGAGCCTAACTCTACTTGCAGAAGTTAATACTTTTTGTAAGTAGAGTTTAATTATTACTACTTGTTACTACTTGTAAGAAGTAGAAGCATAGCTTGATGACGAAGCAGTAGCGCTGTTAGGAGTGACGGTAGCGTTAGTATAGGTTACAGCGATGTTGTTAACGCCGCCGGTTGCTGAAGCATCTGCATCTGCTTGTGCAATGCTGGTGTATTTTGGAGTGGGCTTGGGCTTGGGCTTAACTATGATGATGATTGGCTTCTTATAGGTACCACCAATAATTTCTTCAGTGGTATTTTCCAAGTAGTTCAGATCAGAAATGATCATTTGAGTTCTCCTAAAATTTGTAACTGTTGTTGGGAATATTTAGTCTAACCAACTTGTTTCGTTTGGCTATACATCTAATATACTTTATTCCTCAAAAAAGTCAATGCTTTTTTGAGGAATTTATGATTAAAAAAACTAATGTATTTGTGTTTAAAAATCATTACATGTAGTCCTAATTGAAGTTAGAAAAAACTGCATAATAAATTTAAGCAGAAATTACAAGTAATTGCTGCCCAGCAAGAGTTGTAGCGATTTAATTTAATTTTTAAATAAAGCAAAAGCAGCACTTTGTAGATATATTCACAAAACACTAAAAAACAAAAGCTATTAAGTTTTAAAGTAAATAAAACCTGTATCTGCAACATTCTTGAAGACTAGAGAAATCTATCCTAAGTTAGGGTAGATACTTAGCGACAAAAACATTTGAAAACTCCTACATTATTTAGTCTTGGTGTATAACATATCTATTAATTCCTCTTGTGAACCGTCTGAGTCTATTTGAGTAACTATTTTCATCGTGGTGATTTGTTGCTTTAACCAATCAGAAAAGGATTCTGTAATGATTTTTTGGCGTAACTGTTCATCTAATTGGGGTTGAATGACTTCTTCCACCCAAATTAAATACACTCCCTTGGGAGTAGTTATCGGTTTGAGAGCTTCTGGTGGTGTAGCAGCAAAGACAGCGGCTGCAATCTCTGGACGAAAATCTTTGCGGTATCGGAGTCCTTTGTATCCATAAGCACGACGGGCTTCTGGTTCTGAGATATATAGACGAGCAATATCTGGAAAATTGATTTCGCCTTCTTCTAGGGCATAAAAAAGCTCTAAAGCCAAGTCTCGATCCTCGAAGACAACTTCGTAGGTAACGGCGGCGATATAATCTAGCTGATGTTCGTAAAAATGCTTTTCCAGTTGATTGGAAAATAGATGATTCGCTAACTTCCGCGAAAGGATGTTGTTGTAGGCTAATTCTTCAAACTGATCCACAGAGAGGTGGTGTTTTTCTAGCCATGACCAGGTGTCTTTAGCTTTGACAAGCTTCTTGGCGAACCTTAAGTTATCTCCTTCTTGCTGTAATTCTTCTGGCGTGACTGTAATTCCTGCCGCTTGAGCTGCTTCGGTAATAATACTTTGCGATGCGATCGCTTCCACAACAGCAGGTATCTGACAGGAGAGTTTCAGACTGTGAATGATATCTGAGGTGGAAATTGTCAGATTGTGGGGCATAACACTATATCTCCAATAATTAAGCGGGATTGGGCATCCCTTCGGCTTCTCTACGTTCGTGCAGCGTGTCAAAGACAGACGCAACGCGTAGCTTGCTTCCCGGCAGGGGTACGCTCAGGGTAAGTGAGCATAGGGCATTGATTATTCCTCCAATCTCCCTTGTCCTATTTCCTGATTCCGATACCTTTAACTACATCTCCAAACCGCCCTTTTTCAGTTTTTTGAACGGATCTAGAACAAAATCAATTACTCGCCGTTGACGAATGATGACTTCAGCATTTGCTGTCTGACCCGCACCTAATGGAATACGTTTGTTGCCATTTTGGACATACTGCTGATCTAAGGTGATTTCTAACTCATAGGTTTCGATATTGCCTTGGGGTGTTTGGCTAACTTTCGAGTCAGGCGAGATCCAAGTAACTTTCCCTGGCACGATGCCATACTCTTGGAAGGGATAGGCATCAAACTTGACTTTTACTGGCATTCCTACCTTCAAGAAACCGCTATCCTGATTAGGCATATTTGCTCTGAGTACGAAGTCTGTTTTCGTGGGTGCAATTTGGGCAATCCTTTGACCGACTTGTACCACCGCTCCTGCCTTAGTGGTGGGTAATTCAAAAATCACCCCATTAATCGGCGATCGCACCACACGCTGCTGAATTTGTACTCTTATAGATGTAAGCTGACTTTTAGTCTGAGCGATTTCTGATTGCGTTGCTGTTATTTGTGACTGTATGTCTTTTAGCTGTTCCTGATTTTTCATTACAGCTAGTTGTCCGGCTTGCGTGGCACTTTTATAACTACTTTGTTCTTCTTGCAGTCGGAGTTTTGCTTGTTTGATATCAGACTCTAACGTTTTGATAGTTACTTGATAATTATTTACCTCTTGGGCTAAACGCAATTCGGCTTGTTTGATATCTGATTGAGACTTTTTATAAAGTCGTTTGCTTTCTTCCTCTTGTTTTTTGCTTTCCTCTAATTGGATTGTCGGAACTGCCTTCTGGTCAACAAGTTGGCTATAACGAGCAACTTGGTTAGAATTTATACTCAAAAGTTTTTTAGCCGATTCTTGATCGTCGCGACTGGTGGTAATTTGCTCCTCTGCTTGCTTAACTAATGATTGTTTTTCTAACTTTTGGAGGTTATAGCTACTCAGTTTGGCATCCAGGTTTTGCTGCACCTGGTTGAGTTGAGCCAATTTTTCTAATTCTTGGGATTTATTTTGTTGTTCTAAAAGACTCGTTGACATTAAGAGTTGATTTTTCAGCAGTTCCAGTTGGGATTGCCGATTTTGTAGCCCTTGCAATTTGCTCTGAACTTGTTGCAGGTCGGTTTGCTGCAACTCAGAATCCAGTTCCAGTAAAACCTGGCCGGCTCTAACTGTATCTCCTTCTTTGACCGTAACTGCTTTGACACTTCCAGCAGCTTGAGCGTCTAATTTTTGAGTTGCGCCTTTAGGTTCTATACGCCCTCTGGCACTACCAGTTTCATCTACTTTCGAGAGAATTGCCCAAGGCAAGAATAGACCAGCAAAGGCAATGAGCGAATACAACAAACCACGAGTCCAAATTCGAGGTAAGGCATTGAGTAGTTTTTCTGTACCGTAGTACAAATCTTGACTTTCATTGTCTGCCTCTGTCTGCTCGTCAAATACCGATTCCTCTTGCTGTTTGTAACCTTGATATTTATCTTGCTCATCTGAGGGAAGTGGGGACGATCTATTGGGATGTGGCATGGTTTTTTTTCCGATAACAGTAGATGGGGAGTAGGGGAGAAATCAATTCAAAATTCAAAATTGTTTGTGTAGAGTCTGTCTGCGACACGCTGCGCGAACGTAAAGAAGAAAAAGACTGCCCAATGCCCCATCAACTAACTTGAGACATCTGTTGTTGATTCAGGTAGTAATAATGACCTTTTTTAGCGATTAATTCGTCGTGGGTACCGCTTTCTACCAAAATACCTTGATCTAAAACCAGGATTAAGTCCGCGTTGCGGACTGTAGAGAGGCGATGGGCAATAATTACACTTGTACGTCCTTTAAGAATTGTTTTGAGGTTGTTTTGAATAATCCGTTCTGATTCTGAATCTAGGTGACTAGTGGCTTCATCAAACAGTAATAACCGAGGATTTCCGAGCAAAGCACGAGCAATAGCTAGGCGTTGGCGCTGTCCACCAGAAAGCATTCCGCCGCTTTCACCAATTTCGGATTCGTAACCTATCGGTAATTTTTGAATAAATTCATCGGCTCCAGCATATTTTGCTGCTTGGATAATTTCTTCTGAAGAAGCATTTGGATTAGCGATCGCAATGTTTTCGCGAACAGTTCCACCAAACAGAAAAGTATCTTGGTCTACAACGCCGATTTGGGAACGGAGCGATCGCATAGATACACTGGTGATATCGTTACCATCAATGAGGATTTTGCCATCTGTCGGTGGGTATAAACCCAAAATCAATTTACTGAGAGTTGTTTTTCCAGAACCGCTGCGTCCTACGACTGCAACCATCTGTTCTGGCTTAATTTCAAAGTTGAGATTTTCTAATACGTTAGTGTCACTTTCTGGGTGATAACGAAAGGTAACATTCTGAAAACAAATGTTACCGCGAAGTTTACCCAATGACTTGCGGGGTTTAGTTTCTAAGTCTTCTTCTGGTTCCGCCTCCAACACATCATTAATACGTTCAGTAGAAATCACGATTTCCTGTAATTCATTCCACAGCAAAGCCAGTCTCTGGAAAGGACTCAAGACATTACCCACCAACATATTGAAAGCAACTAATTGTCCAATAGTTAGTTCGCCATTAATTACCTGGGTCGCTCCATACCACAGCAATGAAGTATTTACAAAGGTGTGGATGACGCCACTGATAATTTGCAAGCGATTGTCAATTATTTGAGCATTAAAATCTTTTTTAATTAAATCATTCAGCAGTTCCTCCCAGCGCCAACGCACTGTCTGTTCAATTGCTAATGAACGGACGGTACGAATTCCGCTTAGGGATTCTATGAGATAGCTTTGTTCTTTGGTAGCTGCATTAAAAATATCTCTGGAAATGCGGCGCAAAATACTTGTGCTGGCCAGCGCCAAGATAAAAAATGGCGGTACAGTACACAGCACGAATAATGCCATTCGCCAGCTATAGGAAAACATCAAAGCCAGATAAACCACTAATGTCAGCATATCCAACACAATGGAGAGTGTCTGACCAGTCAGGAAGTGCTGAATTTTCTGGTTTTCTTGGATGCGCGAGATTATATCCCCAACGAAACGCGACTCGAAATAAGCAAGGGGTAAACGGAAGGTATGTTTGATGAAGCCTACGAGTAAGGCGATACTAATGCGGTTAGCAGTGTGAAATAAGAGATATTGCCGTACACCGTTGACAGCAACACCAAACAACCCAAAAACAATCATTCCCAAACCAATGGCGTTTAAGGTTGGAACGCTGCGTTGCACAAGTACTCTATCGAGCAACAATTGAGTAAATACTGGCGTTACTAACCCAAATAATTGAATGACTATCGAAGCGATGAAAATTTCTATTAGTGTTCGATAGTGAGGTTTGACTAACTCAAAAAATTTCCAGAAGCTTCTACTTTCGTCCTTAGCACTTTTTAGTAGAGCTGTCGGTTGCAGTAACAATGCGTAACCACTCCAACCTGCTTGAAATTCAGCTTTTGTCAGACTGCGTTGACCAAGAGCCGGGTCGCATACAATCACCCGCTTTTTGGTGATTTCATAAACAACAATAAAGTGTTTGCCTTCCCAGTGAGCGATTGCAGGTAAAGGTTGTTCTGCTAATTTATCAAGAGTAGCTTTCACTGGACGGGTGGCAAAACCCAGGTATTCTGCTGTTGCTGCCATAGCCTTTAGGGATGCACCGTTGCGAGTGACATTGGTCATATCCCGTAGGCGATTGATACTAAAATGTTTGCCCCAATAGTTACCAATCATCACCAAGCAAGCAGAGCCACAATCAGCTGCACTTTGTTGGGCATAGAAGGGATAGCTCTTGGTGATGCGTTTCCACCAATGCCCCACTTGTACTTTTGGGCTGGGAAAGTAAAAACGTGATTTTTTTGTTGGCTGTTGTTGTGACTGCTTCTCTCTTTGGGGAAAAGGAATAATTTTAGATTTTGGAGATTGAATTTTTTCTCTAGCACCCAGTCCCCAGTCCTCAGCCTCCAATCCCGTTTCGCTGACGCTCATGGCAAAAGCCCACTCCCCCAACTCCGGGAAGTATTCTAGTGCTGTTTGCATCTGGTCGTTTTTCAGAATGTAAGCAATGGTTGGTTGCGTTGTTTGCCAATCTCCTTGTTTTGGTTGAGCAAAGATTGTACCTGGTGTCAAAGAATCGCCTTCAGAATGCCGCAGTTGACCTTTGTACAATAGCCACAACTGTGAATCTTGGGATATTTGTGGACTTACAGAGCCAGTTTCTAACTGGTGCCGCTCAAACAAAGATAAGGCTTTGAGCATTCCTGAAACTTGTGATGTATGGCGTGGGAATTGTGATACTTGGCGACATAACAACAACAAATCCCAAAGTTCTGCACGGGCAAATAGGCGATCGCGAATGCTAGGATACTTGTCTATTAACCTTTGCAATGCTTCTTGCCTGAAATAGCCAAGTTTTAAGCTTGTCGAAGCTCTCACTACATAAGGACTAAAGTTAGCTTCGGGAAACAAGGTCAATTCACCAAAAACAGACCATGCACCAAAGGTAGTAATTAAATTCTCAGAGCTATCTAATAGTCGGACTTTACCTGTAAGAATAATGTATATACCAGGATTCGCCTGTGCAGATTCCCAGAATTGCTTTGCTGATGGTGGCTCCACAATCTCCATTTCTGCCAAGAAGTTCTCTAATTCTTTTTCTGAAAGTTTTGTATCCAAAGTGTACAAAATTCTTTCACCCACATGTTGCTCAGAAAGCACTGGTGGCATTTTTTAATCTCCACAAAAAAATTTAGTTAGTTATCAGTCGGAATCCAATTCAAAACTTTATTAAAAATATTATTTAATCCCGTATTTTTACCGAGGAAACTCTCAGCTTTACTAGAGTAGAGTTTAGAGAGAAATAGTATGGTAGCAAAGCATCTCTCTTTTACATCTAAGGTATTTTTATTGAGTGGGCAATCTACTTGTTGCAGCCAGTTCTGGATGTGGCAATAACTAGTGGAAATGCCAGAATATCTAGCTAGAGCTTTGTTTCCCGACATTTAGCTTCAAGAGCAACTAACTGCATTGACAGGCTTCACAAAAATAAGGATTGCTCATTTTTGCAATCAGCATTGGTTGTAAGTGATGATTAAGAGGAATTCTTTTCGGAGCATAATTTGCTATATGCAGCAATAGCTATGCAAAGTATTTCATTACTCAATCACAAACTCTCGAAGTTTTTTCTAGTTCGGGACAATCTTATGGCTGAAAGTTAACTTTCAGCCTTTTGAACAAGACCTGAATTGGAAGAATTCTTAAAAGAATGTTTTCAGACATTCCTAACTTTTTAACAGTCTTGTCTTGACTTAAATGGTGTGACATAATTGTAGTTAGAAATTGCATTGAGTCGTAAATTATGTGAAAACGTAATTCATTGCAGTTGTGTGATCAAAGCCTGACAGCAAAAAAACCACAACTACAAATCTGACTAACGTTGTAGTGTTAATCAGAAATTTACACAATGTGCAATTGGATTCCGGCATATTCCCTAGTGCTTTGCGAGTCTAGGGAATAGTCTCCGGGATAGCTTCACCCTTATCGTGCAACCTGGAACAAAAGAAAATTTTGAGTAGGCTACAGGAAACAGAAGACTATAAAAACTATAAAGCTATAAAAGCACATCGTAATTTTTGTTTAAGTAGTATTTTACCAATTAAGCAAAACTCCACTTAAACAAATATTGCTTAAGTTTGCTTGGAGATTCCAGAATGGATCTTTTTCCAGCACTGCTTAGTATCTTTTATGGAGCATCTAGCAAGTTATTTAACGTTTGTATTATACCTCCTATAGTGTAATAAATGCAAGTGACTAAAATCGACTTGCGAACATCATCATATTTACATACAAACATGATATTTACATAATTAGCTTACACTCCTTAGCACTTAAATTTAGATATTTTAGTAGTTTCTTAATGTAAATTTTCTGACAAGTCACCTAATAGATGATTTTTAACAAAAAAAATATATTTCACAACCATTTATACATTAAATCTTTAAATAGCTAGGCTGCATAGCATGATGGTAGCCATAACGGCGACTATTGTTTGCTTAAAGGTGATATTTAAGTTGTTAAAATTAGCTGTGAGGTAAAACACATTAATGTTGTGATCGGGCACACACACTAGTTAACTACGGCAATCTTAGCATTTTTCCTATCAAGGGCATAGCAGCAATACACATTGCAGCTTGATAGAATTTGAGAAATAAGCATCATGTTTAAATGAGCCTATAGTTCAAAAAATGACAATAAATCGCAAATTCGTCTTTTAAAACCTCAGATTGCGATGCGATTAAGTCAAGTAGTAAATGGATAAATTGAATGGTGGTTATAGAGCCAGTG
Organism: Nostoc sp. PCC 9305; assembly: GCF_963920915.1. Classification (NCBI taxonomy): domain Bacteria; kingdom Bacillati; phylum Cyanobacteriota; class Cyanophyceae; order Nostocales; family Nostocaceae; genus Nostoc; species Nostoc sp. PCC 9305. The sequence goes on along the minus strand of NZ_CAWUDN010000046.1, from coordinate 8,308 downwards.
CCCTGACGAAATTGTGACACCATAGATTTGGTTAAATATAGGAAATCATCCATAGTGGTTCTCACTCAGATTAGGTACATCCTCAAAGTTAAAAAATTTATATATGAAGTTCAGTTATACCTCAGTAGCAGAGGAACCGCTATAAAAACAAGCAATATCACCTTGGTTGCGATCGCCAATGGTGCTGGTGTATATTTATCTATTGGAAAATCTACTTGATGAGAAAATTATCCCTGTGTTATCTAGGGATCTTTATATTACTCTCAACAGAGAATATTTAAACGCTTGTTTCTCCGTGCTTGGTTCCAAACGCAAAGATTTAATTTAAATGATAATTAGCTTAAAAGACCAGTAGGGAATTCAGTTCCTAAGCTGTGGGGCGATCGCTGAATTTTCTACTTGACTTGCTCTATGAAACGAGTTTGTGTCATACTTACAAAAACCACTAAATTACTAAATCTCGCTCGATTTTAAGTAGTATTTTCACGAGCGCTAGAAGTAATACAGTCTGGGTAATGAAGATTGGAAATTGAGGGGGGACTGCCGTCATGCGAAAAATTTTGATGTTCCTGCAAACTTGAGATGCTTCCATATTGAAAAACATCTCTGATTTAGTATTACAGTGAATTACGAAGGAGTATTTATGTCACAGTTGGAGCAAGCAGTGCCAGACACCTTTGTAGCCCAAGGCTTAGAAACTCTCCCCAATATTTTCGACCAAGTTGAGGCTCTGGCCAAAGATTTTGCCACCCGTGCAGGGGCACACGATAGAGATGCTTCCTTTCCCTTCGAGAATTTTACAGCTTTGCATGAGGCGGGATTGCTCAACCTCACCATTCCGTGTGAATTCGGTGGCCAGGATTTGGGCTTGGCAACTATCTGCCGGGTGATTGAAGGGATAGCACGTGGCGATGCTTCGACCGCATTAGTACTGACAATGCACTATCTTCAACATGCTCATGCAGCCCGTAGCCGTCGCTGGCATCCAGAAGTATATAAGCGGCTGTGTCGTGAATCAATTGAAGGTATTGCCCTGCTGAATGCTGCCCGTGTTGAACCAGAGTTAGGAACGCCAGCGAGAGGCGGATTACCTGCGACAATTGCCGAACGAACAGCAGAGGGCTGGTGTTTAACAGGACATAAGCAATACACCACAGGCAGTCCTATCCTCAGCTATTTTGTTGTTTGGGCACGGACAACTGAAGATGAACCACAAGTTGGGAATTTTCTGGTTCCGCGCGATCTGCCTGGTTTGCGAATTGTCGAAACCTGGGATCACTTAGGGATGAGAGCTACAGGCAGCCACGATCTCATTTTAGAGAATGTATTAATTCCCTCAGAGTATGCTCTCAATATCAACCCCATATCTGCTGCGCCATCTTTTGATCCGTTGATTTCCACTTGGGGCAGTTTGACAGTGAGTGCTTTATATCTCGGTGTTGCTAGTAGTGCGCGAGACTGGCTTGTTAAATATCTTTGGGAGCGATCGCCTTCTAATCTCCAAGAGCCACTGGCAACTCTGCCACGGTTCCAAACTGCCGTGGGTGAGATAGAAGCACTGCTGTTTGCTAATAATAGATTGATTTATAGTTTGGCTCAAGATATTGACAAGAGCGAATATGAGCCTAACGTAGGATTACAGGCACAGGCTGTTAAATATCTCACCACAACTAACTCGATTCGTGCTGTAGAAATTGCCTTAGAACTAACTGGTAATCCTGGTTTATTAAAGAGAAATCCTTTAGAGCGTCACTACCGTGACGTTTTGTGCAGCCGTATACATACGCCGCAAAATGATGTTATTTGCCAATCTTTAGGAAAGTCGGTGCTGAAAGTTAAGTGATTGGGGAGTGGAGCAGGGGAGTAAGGGAGCAGAGGAGCAGGGGAGCAGAGGAGCAGAGGAGCAGAGGAGCAGAGGAGCAGGGGAGCAAGAGGAGCAGGGGAGCAAGAGGAGCAGAGAAGAAGTTGCAGTAAGTTTTATCCTCTCTACTCCTTTGCCTCTTGTGCCCAATTCCCAATATTTAGTATCCAGCTTGTTTATCTACAACATTCCGTAAAGGCTGACCAGTTTGGTAGCGTTTGAGATTGTCGATAAATAGTTGTGCTATGCGCTCTCTAAGGCGTGGCGAAAGGGCTGAACAATGGGGTGTGATAAAGGCATTCGGTAGCGACCATAAGGGACTTTCTGGCGGCAGAGGTTCGGTTGCAACAGTGTCTAATCCAGCACCTGCAATCCAGCCCTCACGTAGTGCGGTAAGTAATGCGGCTTCATCTACGATCGCACCACGAGCAATGTTAATTAGGTAAGCAGACTGACGCATAGAGCGCAACGCAGCTTCATCGATCGAGCCTTTAGTTTCTGGAGTTAAAGGTGTCGCAATAACTACATAGTCTGCGGCTGGGAGGAGCGATCGCCACTCATCAGCACCCACAACTTTGTCAAAATTCGGTAGGGGATCGGGATGGCGGCGACTACCCCAAACTGTGACTCCAAAGGCTTTAGCACGAGATGCGATCGCTTGACCGATATTTCCTGTGCCGAGAATCAATAAAGTCGCGTCTGCCAACTCTTCGAGAAACACTCCTCTTACCCAAGTGTGTTCATTCTGCAAAGTTTGTAATTTCCGCAGATTCTTGGCGTGATGGAGCATAAATGCCAGTACAAATTCCGAAATTGGAATTGCATGAACCCCTGCACCATTGGTGAGGATGATGTCCTTTTGCAAAAAAGTTGGCGTGAGGATGTGATTCACGCCAGCACTTGGTGACTGTTGCCAACGTAGCGCGGGTGCTGCTGTCAGTACTTTATCAAGGGTAGAGGTTTTCAGGTAAAATCCATTGACATAAATCTCTGCATCACTGGCATCACCATCAAGATTACCTTCACTATCTACCTCCACGACATCTATATTAGATGGTAGGTGTGGTTCTATATCTGCAATGAGATGATCGGGTAAAATTAGTTTCACCATTAGTTACTCCCTATTTCCATTTTGGATTTGGATTTTAGATTGTGCAACCCAATCGGCAGCACCTCTTTATTTTTAATTTTGGCGTTGCATATTTGCGGGATGATTTTGTTTGTTTTGTGGGATGGGCATCTTGCCCGTCCCTTATATTTCGAGGCGGGCAAGATGCCCACCCTACAAGAGTCATTCCTTGATTCAGCAACGCTTTAATTTTTAATTGTTTAGTATCCTGCTTCTTTATCTACTACATTTCGTAACGGCTGACCAGCTTGATAACGCTTTAGATTGTCGATAAATAGAGCTATTGAACGCTGTTTACTCTTAGGTGAATGACCGGAAGTATGAGGGGTGATAAAAATATTAGGAAGTGACCACAAAGGACTTTCTGGTGGTAATGGTTCGGAGTTAAGTGTGTCTAATGCTGCACCTGCAATCCAACCTTCTTTGAGCGCTTTTATTAATGCCGATTCATCGATTACGCCGCCGCGAGCAATATTAATTAGGTAGGCATGATTTGGCAGGGAATGCAATACAGATTCATCAATAAATTCTTTGGTTTCGGGAGTTAGAGGTGTTGCAATAACTACATAATCTACCTCTGGTAGGAGCGATCGCCATTCATCAGCACCCACTACTTTATCAAAGTTTGGTAGCTCTTGGGGATGGCGACGACTGCCAATAATTCTTAAGCCAAAGGGTTTAGCACGGGCGGCAATTTCTTGACCAATACCACCAGCGCCAATAATTAGCAAGGTTGCATCTGTCAATTCTTGGATGGCGAAGCCTCTTTTCCAGTGACGTTCAGCCTGTAAAGCATATAATTCTGGCAGGTGTTTGGCATGAGCCAGTATGTAAGTAATGACAAATTCTGCGATCGGAATTCCATGCACTCCAGCCCCATTTGTGAGGATAATATCTCTTTGCAAATAAGTTGGTGTCAGGATGTGATTCACCCCTGCATTTGGTGCATGATGCCAACGCAATGCTGGTGCTGATTCTAGTATTTTATGCAGTATAGGACTTCTCGATAAAAACCAACTGAAATAAACTTCAGCATCGCTAGCATCCCCATCTAAGTTTCCTTCAACATCTACTCGTACAATCTGTGTATTGGGTGGTAGATGTGGCTCAATGTCAGCAACCAAATCGAGCGGCAAAATGAGCTTCATTGTAGATTACCTCTTGTTTACTTACAAGGCTATGTCTGGAAATTGCCTATGCTTGACAAAAAATTAAGTGCCATTTTTCCTTGGCACAGATTATGATAATATTTAGTAAGATTTCATCGCTGATTATTTAATCTGCAAACACATAAACTCTAGATCAAAATATTGGTTTTTATATTTATACGCTCTTTTCTCTGTTCCATATATTTGAAATCCCAATGATAAATAAAGTGATTTTGCTAAAACATTATTTTTAACAATATCAAGTAATAATATTTCTACCTCGCTAATAGCTTTTGCTCTTTCAATTAATTCATTTATTAATAATTTACCTACACCTTTTCCGCGATATTGTTGTTGAACATACATACTACTAATATATGCTTTATGCCAGAGCTTTATTCTTGATTCTTGGTTAAACGCGACTATTGCAATTAAGTTTTTATCCTCAAAACATCCCAAAATAAAGTTATTATTATCTACTGGAATTTTATCCCGAAATTGTTCTATTGTTTTAATGACTTCTTCTTGATATGTTGTGCCAAATGAATCTGGATTTTTATCTAAAGCTTCTAATCTGATTTGTCTATAATTTTCTGCATCATATTTTGTTAATTTTTTGACAATCATTAGATATTTATGTATTATTTACCTTCAATAAAGCAATATAGATTATTTATTATATTTTAGTTTATCTAGAACGTGAATATAGAAAAATCACCCAAACCAGTATAGAGAAGAGTTGGGAGGTATTTTGATTGTTCATTAATTATTTTTTTATTGCTATAGATAGCTGTTTTTCAAAAGCAGGCTTTAATCTCGAAGTAGCCTATTTACCGCAGCTACCTCAAGTTTAATATTGATTAACTACAAAAAGCTTAAATTTCAACTGCTCAGCTGTAATAGCTGGTTGTTTATCTGAGTATTATCATTACTCATTACTCGTTCTAAAACAGCTTCTCTAATATTAATAAACACTTCGCTACTTCGATCTCGCGGGCGTGAAAGTCTCACAGGTAAATCCATAGAAATCTTTCCTTGATCAATCACTATCACTCGGTCTGCCAACGCCACGGCCTCTTCCACATCGTGAGTAACCAAAAACGCAGTAAACCTTCGCTCTTGCCACAAGTTTTCAATCAAATGCTGCATTTCTTGGCGAGTTAGAGCATCCAATGCTCCCAAAGGTTCATCTAGCAACAACAAACGGGGCTGACTGGCTAATGCTCTGGCCAATGATACCCGTTGCCGTTGTCCTCCAGACAAAACATAAGGCCACTCATCAGCTCTGTCTTTGAGTCCGACTTTATTGAGTACCCACAAAGCTTTTTCACGCCAATTACCTTCTAAGCCCAACCCCACGTTCTGAATAACGCGCTTCCACGGCAGCAAGCGGGGATCTTGAAACATCACTGTTACAGAGCGGCTGAGTTTATGTAGTGGTTCTCCATCCAGGAGTATTCCACCTGAAGTTGCTCTATCTAATCCTGATACAAGACGCAATAAGGTACTCTTACCACAACCACTTCGTCCGACAATAGCAACAAACTCACCTGCTTCAACTTCTAAATTCAGCGAGTTTAAAACAGTTTTATTGCCAAAAGATTTCGTCAAATCCAAAATACTTAGTTGTGTACCCTGTACATTTGAACTCACTTGCAAAACCTCCTTTTGAGAACAATTGGAATTTAATTACTTGATGAGATATTGAAGAAAAGAAACCACATTTAAAATCAAGATTTTTCAATCTATGATTCTAGTGAATTTAGCATTTATGACTTTTGATAATTGGGATTCCAAGCCAAGAATTTTGTTTCTAATCCTCTGGCGACAGCATCTGCTAATTTACCTAGTAGTGCATAGATTACAATACTCAAAACCACAACATCGGTTTGCATAAACTCACGAGCATTCATTGCCATGTAACCAAGACCGGAATCTGCTGCGATCGTTTCTGCCACAATTAGTGTCAGCCACATAATCCCCAACGAAAAACGGACACCAACGAGAATAGAAGATAAAGCTCCTGGAAAAATAATTTGCCACAGAAGTTGTGGTGTTTTTAATCCATAGACTTTCCCCATTTCAATTAGTCCAGGGTCAACACTACGGATACCATGAAATGTATTGAGATATAACGGAAAGAATACCCCCATAGATACTAGAAATAATCTAGCTTGATCGCCAATACCAAACCAGAGAATCACTAGCGGAATTAATGCCAAATTAGGGATGGTACGGAGCATTTGTAAGGAACTATCCAATAACTTTTCTGCGATACGGGAAAAGCCATTGAGCAATCCTAAGCCGAATCCAATACTGCCACCAACTATAAAACCAGATATCGCCCGTCCAGCACTAATTCCTATATGTTGGAACAGTTCTCCAGTTGAGCCAAGTTTAATCGCTGTAGCGATTACACCACTAGGTGCTGGTAAAATCCTGCTTGAAAGTAGGCCAGTTCTAGAAGCAAGTTCCCAAAGAATTAATATGGTGACAGGCACAATCCAAGGAACTATTTTCTCGATTTGCGGGTTGTCTAATACCTCACTCAGGGATATCTTGTTTTTGCTTTTGGTGCTTTTAAAGGTAATAGTCATGGAATTTGGGATTTTAGATTGTTCCAAAGGATGAATCTAGAAGCATCACCAACAAAACTAGTAATTTACTCTTTAATTACAAATTACTAATTATTAGGTTATGAAGCACTTGTGAGTTGTTTCGCAAATTTTCCATTGGCGACGATTTCGCCAACAGAACTCAAGACTGGTGGTGTTAAAGGTGCAGGTTCACTTTGCAAAGGTAGGCGGGGAAATAATAATTCAGCGGTGCGATACGCTTCTTCTAAATGGGGATATCCAGAGAAAACGAATGTTTCTATCCCCAAATTGCGATATTCCAGCATCCTAGCGGCAACGGTGTCAGGATCTCCGACTAAGGCCGTACCAGCACCACCCCGCACCAATCCAATTCCTGTCCAGAGGTTGGGGCTAATCTCTAAGGCTTCTCGACTACCACTATGTAGTTGACTCATGCGCCGCTGTCCTTCAGAATCAGATTGAGCTAAGTCTTTCTGAGCTTTTGCGATCGCATCCTCATCCACATACTTAATTAGCTCATTGGCTGCATCCCAAGCAGCTGACTCGGTTTCTCGCACAATTACATGCAAGCGAATCCCAAAACGGACTGTTCTGCCCTGTTCAGCTGCCAATTTCCTAACTTCGGCAATCTTTTGGGCCACTTGTTGTGGAGGTTCACCCCAAGTCAGGTAAACATCTATATGTTTAGCAGCAACCCGCTTGGCGGCAGCAGATGAGCCACCAAACCACAAAGGTGGATAGGGTTTTTGAACTGGTGGGAATAAGAGTTTACCGCCTTTAATATCCAGGTAGTTTCCTTTAAAATCGACTGTTTCTCCACTGACGATACCCCGCCAAACTCTGAGAAATTCATCGGTTAAATCATAGCGATCGTCATGACTAAGATGCAAGCCATCCCCAGCCAGCTGCACCGGATCTCCACCTGTCACTACATTAATTAACAATCTTCCTTTAGAAATTCGGTCAAATGTTGCTGCCATCCGTGCAGCAACACTTGGGGAAGTAATTCCTGGACGAATTGCCACCAGAAATTTCATCTGCTTGGTGACAGAGATGAAAGCAGCGGCAGTTATCCAAGCATCTTCACAAGAACTCCCTGTGGGTAACAATGCGCCCGTGTAGCCTAAACTATCTACAGCTTGGGCAATTTGTTGTAAATAATCAGGTGTGACAACACGAGAACCAATATCTGTGCCTAAATAGCGTCCGTCATGAGATCCAGTAGGGATAAACCAAAGAATTTGCATTTGTGTCAGGCAGGGTACGAGGGTGTTTTCTACGATAAATCGATCGAATTACCGTAATTTATAGTCAGCATTTTACAGGAAATTATTTAAAACGCCAGTGATAGATTAACGATTCATAAAGAATAACTGCCCACAAGATTGACGTTCTCACGCACAATCCCGATAATCATTACACTTTTTTTGCAACAATAGCTGTCGTGAAGAATACAAGTTTTGTGTCAATTACCCACATTTTTGCGCCTTGTAAGTGTTTACTTCTGGTTTCATTGAGACAGGACTTACGCAACTGGCACAAATAGCGGGCGGGGCTACACCCCGCCACGCAA
>NZ_CAWUDN010000045.1:0-58252 GCF_963920915.1 Nostoc sp. PCC 9305 | reverse complement strand
CTCATCCCTGAATATTTCTATTCATTTCGAGTGAACGAATCGCACCCACAGCCAGGAATCGGTAGTCCAACCGACCCACGCTTTAAAAGATTTAGTGCGCTGTTCCAGTCGCGGTCAATGACCAATCCACAAGAACAACTATGAACACGGACGGACATTGTTTTCTCGACTCTTTCGCCGCAACTCGAACAATTAATACTCGTGCCTCTAGGGTCAACTCCAAGTGTCAGCTTGCCGCGTTTTACCGCTACTGCTTGCATGATTTCCAGGAATGCACCCCACGCAACATCTAGTATCGACTTGGCTAATCGTGTCCTAGCCAATCCCCTAATGTTTAGGTTCTCAAAAACAATCAAATCATAGGAATTAACCAACCAATGAGCGACATGATAATGAAACTCTTTCCTTTGTCTTGCAACGTGCAAATGAGTTTTTGCAACTTTGTTGGATTGCTTACTGTGATTCTTAGACCCCTTGGTTTTACGAGCAAGTTGGCGTTGCTGACGGGCTAATTTAGATTGCGCCTTACGGTAATACTGTGGCACTTCAATACTTTGTCCATCAGCAGTAGTTAAAAACTTTTCCAGCCCGACATCTATGCCAGTATTCGTTTTAATTTCGTCAATCGGTAGCAATTCAGGTACAGTTTTATCTTCAAGAGAAAAACTGACATACCACCCATCAGCTTTACTTAAAATTGTCGCTTGCTTAATCTCAAAACCATCTGGTATTGGTCGATGCAAGATAACTTCAATCTCACCAATCTTGGACAGCTTGAGAGTATTGCCTACCAGATGTGCGCCAGCCTTGGGTGAATTAACACGAGGGAATGTAAATGAACTTATATTACCTCGCTTTTTAAAACGTGGTTTACCTCCTCTCTTACCTTTTTTATCAGGTATTAACCACCGCTTCCATGCCTTGTCCAACCGTATTAAATTTTGTTGTTGGCAATCGGCATAAATGCTTTTGTAGTCGGGGAATAGTTCTTTGGTTTGCTTGAGTAACGAAGCTTGTGTATAGTAATCCGGTTTCTCTGGTATCTCACCAATTGGCTCAGAAACTAAGCTACATCGGTCAATTTGTGACCTTGTACGTTTTAACCAGTCCAGTCTTTCCCCTAGCGCGTAGTTCCAATGACGACGCAGTAACTCGCCCCAGATTTCAAGAATGACAATCTGTTCGGGAGTGGGATTGAGTTTGTACTGGTAAGTTAGTAGCATATAGTCATAATACCATTTGGTGGCATGACTTACAATATAGGACACAGAGCAGTTTATAGCCTAAATATTCATTTAGTGCTTGTAACGAAATACCGGAGAAAAGTTATCAATCAAGCAATGCTCAAGCGACTGCAAGAGATATTCGAGAGTACTTGCGCTAAGTGGAGAAGTAAGGTTACAGAGTACAACGCAGAATCAGACCATGTTCACTTGGTTATCAGTTATCCGCCGGATGTGGAAGTAAGCAAGCTCGTAAACAACCTCAAAACCGTTTCTAGTCGTTTAATTCGCAAGGAGTTTAATGAACACGTTAACCAGTTCTATAACAAGCCAGTATTTTGGACAGGTGCGTACTTTGTTGCTTCGTGCGGTGGTGTCACCCTTGAGCAACTTAAATCTTATGTTGAAAAGCAAAGTAGTCCTGATTGCTGATTTCGGGGGGATTGACCCCCACTCAATCAGCCCGGACTACCCCCGTCACCGCTAATTGGAGTACCAACGTGGCGGGAGTACCCCGGAGGTTTAGATGGTCGCAGTCAGTATTGATGCGATGAAAATTTTCCACAGCGATCGCAATCTTACTTTGCTCAAGGTAAGCTAAGTGTAATTTGATTTTTTAACGTTGACCCAAAAGTATGCTGGCTGGTGCTGCTTTAAGAAAAACAGGTGAGGGTTGGGAGTTTGCGTCCGAAGCTGCCTTAGAAGATTTTATTTGGGAGAATCTACAGCAATTATTAAGTTTTACACCTCTCAAACGGCAGTATGCGGCTAAGGGCGAATTCTGCGATATCTTAGCTTTGAACGAGAGCAAACAGTTAGTTATTTTAGAACTAAAAAATGCTGAAGATAGATATGTTATCCAGCAGCTAACCCGTTATTATGATAATTTGCTAGATGAGCGACCTTTTTGTGAACAAATAGACTATCACCAACCAGTTAAACTGATAGCTGCCGCACCTTCATTCCACAGACATAATCTGATTGATTGCAAGTATAATCTGCTCAAAATTGATTTATTGCAGATTCAAGTATTCAAAGACAATCAACAGTTCCAGTTATGTTTGCAAGACATCAGCACTAATCAAACTTGGTCAATTCCTATTTCCTATCAAGAGCTAAGTTTCAGCAGTACAAAACATGGCATTTCAGAAACACCACAATTGCTTTTAGATTGGCTCGGTGCTTGTTCAGCAGAGGAACAGCAAGCAATTCTTAAGTTTCGAGAGAAAATTTTGAGCTTTGATGAGCGAATCAAGGAACAAATTGAGGGTAGAAATACTATCAGGTATGGCAAGGGTAAATCGAAACCTGTGGCTGAATTTTGCTATCAAAGGGCATCTCATAAACCAGTTGTATTTTTGTGGTTGCCAACTCCTACATCATGTTGGTTTGGGCAAAAAGAAGTGATTGGCAGGTTACGCCTATGGATAGATGGTGAAACAGTTACTGATATAGGTCATGTCCCCGAAGGCTTTGGAAGAATGAGGCTTCAGATTGAATGGGACGCTATGCCACGAGAGAAACGACCTAAAAATATGTTTCATAGCGGTTCTTACAAATCATTTACACCAGTACCAATTCCTCAAGGTTACAATAACGTTTCTAATGCTTTAGAATCTCTGTCAGATTTAGCGCTAACAAAGTGGCTTGCTAGAATTTGATGTCTTACATTTCATCTGGCCCATAACCCCTTCAGATAGATACTAGCGCTAAGTTTCAGTCCCCGTGAGGGGATTTAGTCAATGGAAACACGTAAAAATTATCTTTATTCTCTTCAAGCATAAAGGTTTCAGTCCCCGTGAGGGGATTTAGTCAATGGAAACTTGGCTGTAGTGCTGTTGCGGTGGACGCCGGGGGGTGTTTCAGTCCCCGTGAGGGGATTTAGTCAATGGAAACTTTCAGCTTCAGTTAAAGTCATAATACTCCTGGATTGTTTCAGTCCCCGTGAGGGGATTTAGTCAATGGAAACTTGACTAGTTTTGATGGAGCGATATCAGGGGAAAAGTCGTTTCAGTCCCCGTGAGGGGATTTAGTCAATGGAAACCCGCAAGAGTATTTACCCTTGCCTCTCCTTTGCCCATTAAAAGGTTTCAGTCCCCGTGAGGGGATTTAGTCAATGGAAACCGGGTAAATTGCTTAGGGCGAGGCAGGTCTGGAAGTTTCAGTCCCCGTGAGGGGATTTAGTCAATGGAAACCCCAACAGGTGCAACTGCCTCAGAAACGATATTAGGTTTTAGGGTTTCAGTCCCCGTGAGGGGATTTAGTCAATGGAAACAAAAAACTAAATGTCGCAATCTAAACATTCCAATCAAGTTTCAGTCCCCGTGAGGGGATTTAGTCAATGGAAACCGCTCGGTGCTAAAACTGTTACAGAGCAGGCTTTCTGGGAAGCATTTTGACGGATTGAAAAAAAAGGTCATTTTCAGCCCTTCTTATTGCAAATAGTTTGCAACTTCCCAAAGTCTTGAAACGCTGTAATTATTTACTTGTCAAGGTTCTAGTGAATTTGGCAGAACCCCCAGGGTTTTAGGCCCCGCTTCGATTTGCCAAACATCAATTTGATTACCCAATCATAAGACAATTACTTATCCTTGTCCATAAGCAAAGGTTTTCAACTATTGCTTTCTTGTTTGAAGGACTTTCTGGCTAATTTCACATAAGTTTTCACGGTCAACACCGGCATCTCTAAATCTTCGGCGATTGCCTTCAATGATTCCCCCATCTCTCGCCGCGCCAAAATCGTTGCCCAGGTAACAGCAATTTTATCAGTACGCTGCCCTCCTGTGCGTTTGCGTTGTGCAGTAAATAATTCTGTCAGTTCCTCAATTCGCTCTCCAAGAAGATTTGCAAGCAACTGAGTTGATTTATTCGTTTCCGGCTCTACCCAATCCAAGCGAGTTTGTCCTAGCCCAAAAGTAGTTTTATGTCCTGTACCACAGTAAGGAGCCAACCGTACTAAAGCATAAAACAACTCGCTAAATTCTTCTTTGGCTAAAGCTGCTTTGGTTAAACCTAATGAGATTGCGCCTGTGAAACCTGTGACTGACCCACGCTTGCCTGCTGCCACTTTCTCTGATTCCAAGCGGTGTTGATGAATAATCACTTCTTCATCTATCCATTTGAGAAAAGGTTCTTGTTCTGTTAGCATCGCTGAAAAATCATTCCACCGCCGCAAGTAACTATGGAAAAGATTCTCTGGTACTGGCAAAGGGAAATGATTTCCTTTTCGACGAAAGCTTGTAGGTGAAATAAAACTGAGACTGATTGTAAAAGGTTTATCTGTATATGATTGCAGGAGTTGTTTGTAGGTAGTCGGTGCATGGGCAATGCTTACCTGTTTTATCTGTAGAGATGCACCTTTTAAATCTAAAGAATGTGGTAGTTGGGTCAACCAGTGTTTGAGAAACCGTGCTACCCGTTTAGATAAAGCATTGACGTGCCAGTAGTAAATTTGATTGGCTTCTAATCGTAGTTGTTTGCCACTGGCAATTAGTTGACCTGACAGCGCTGAGATATTAAAAGGTTTTTCTGACTCTCCATCATGAAGATAAGCTGAAAGGTCTGGGTCAAATTGTCGTACCTGCTCCAGAAACCATGCGTGCAGTCCGATCGTGTACTGCGAGTAAAGCAAAGCAGAAGCAGTTGACTCCAGTTCAAACACTAATCCCACTAATTCGATTTCATCTGCCCATGTCACAACAGAGGTGACAGATTTTTGCTTTGGCTTTGGTTTATGATTAGTAGATGTAGCTGCTCTTGGCATTGCTTAGGAATTTACCAATAATGCTCAATATTGTACGCAATTTCCATCCTTTCTGACTGAGCAAGAGACAAACAGCTAGTGATGCACTCTCGTGAACTTGGCAGGGTTATAGTCCTTGGAAACATCTTGGCTTTCCATGAAGGATTTACGCTTGAAGAAGAGTTGTTTCAGCCCCCTCGCGGGGTAATAGGTTTTGGAAACTCTATTCGCTAAAATCCATCAATTCCGTCTACTTCAAGAGTTTCAGTCCCCTTGCGGGGTAATAGTCTTTGGAAACAATTACAAGCACAAGTTGCAGAACAACTAATTGATGAGTTTCAGTCCCCTTGCGGGGTAATAGATTTTGGAAACTTGCGATCGCTTCCGCCCAAAGACGTGACCCCAACCAAGCTGGAGCTGTTTCAGTCCCCTTACGGGGTAATAGATTTTGGAAACTATTTTCTACTCTTTGGACAACAGCCTCTAGTTGTTGTTTCAGTCCCCTTGCGGGGTAATAGATTTTGGAAACGGTGAAGACTTTCTACGATCACAAAGCTGAGACGATGTTTCAGTCCCCTTGCGGGGTAATAGTCTTTGGAAACATTAAGTTTCTAAGGTTATCGATATCAATTGAATGTTTCAGTCCCCTTGCGGGGTAATAGTCTTTGGAAACCAAAATACTTTGCAGTATCTTTTATTTTGTGGTAGTTTCAGTCCCCTTGCGGGGTAATAGTCTTTGGAAACGATATTAAGCCAGCAGCTGCAAAAGTGGGAGTGTTAGTTTCAGTCCCCTTGCGGGGTAATAGTCTTTGGAAACTTTGAGCTTATTGTTGCCTCTGAACACCATAGGGAAGTTTCAGTCCCCTTGCGGGGTAATAGTCTTTGGAAACCTTGAAAGCTGAAATTAAACTATCAGACTTTCATAAAAAGTTTCAGTCCCCTTGCGGGGTAATAGTCTTTGGAAACTTAATCCTCTTCCGGTTTCTGGTGATAAGCTTGCGGTGTTTCAGTCCCCTTGCGGGGTAATAGTCTTTGGAAACCACCGCCTCTGTGGGTTAAATCAAAACTCAAATATGCTGATAAGTTTCAGTCCCCTTGCGGGGTAATAGTCTTTGGAAACTTGCGTGAATCTTGAACTCCAAACTTTGCGATCGCAGGTTTCAGTCCCCTTGCGGGGTAATAGTCTTTGGAAACCGAGAGTCCTGATATCCTGCGATCGCGGCTCAAATGTTTCAGTCCCCTTGCGGGGTAATAGTCTTTGGAAACCGAATCGCTCCTAGAAAGTCGCAAGTTTTACTCATAGTTTCAGTCCCCTTGCGGGGTAATAGTCTTTGGAAACCGAGTACATTTCCAAAAGTTGGCATCATTTTCTGTTGTTTCAGTCCCCTTGCGGGGTAATAGTCTTTGGAAACCGGACTTCTTAATCATTGTCAGGAACCTCAAGCAAAGTTTCAGTCCCCTTGCGGGGTAATAGTCTTTGGAAACCAAAGTTTGGGGGCATCCAGATGCTAAAGAAGTGCCATAAGAGTTTCAGTCCCCTTGCGGGGTAATAGTCTTTGGAAACTTCTGGCAAGATGCTGTTTGCTCAAGGAAAATGCAGTTTCAGTCCCCTTGCGGGGTAATAGTCTTTGGAAACGTCTGCTTTGGTAAAAAATAAAGTTCCTATATCAAGTTTCAGTCCCCTTGCGGGGTAATAGTCTTTGGAAACCTAAATCAGGTTTGCATTTTGCGGATTTGATAAGGCACTCGCGTTTCAGTCCCCTTGCGGGGTAATAGTCTTTGGAAACGCAGCGGCGGCTACATCGTTATGAGTGGCGGACAGTGTTTCAGTCCCCTTGCGGGGTAATAGTCTTTGGAAACTCTTGACGCACATCCTTGGACACCGGAGTTATTGAGTTGTTTCAGTCCCCTTGCGGGGTAATAGTCTTTGGAAACTCAGCGATCGCTTGTCAAAAGAACTTCACGCTTGCGTTTCAGTCCCCTTGCGGGGTAATAGTCTTTGGAAACCTTAAATTATTTATGTTCCAACAAGCTATTATTTGGTGTTTCAGTCCCCTTGCGGGGTAATAGTCTTTGGAAACAAAAATGCTCCCAATTGGCGGTGATTATACTGAAACGTTTCAGTCCCCTTGCGGGGTAATAGTCTTTGGAAACCGCTCCATCTGAAACTGTTACGGAGCAAGCTTCTTGGGAAGGTTTTTGACGGATCGAAAAAAAAGGTCATTTTCAGCCGCTCTTATTGCAACTAATTTGCAACTTCCCGAATTTTTGAAACGCTGTAATTATTTACTTGTCAAGGTTCTGGCGATTTTGGCAGATGCCCAGGGTTTTAGCCCCCGCTTCGGCTTGCCATCCATCAAGCTGATTACATAATCATAAAACTATTGTTTGCTCTTGTCGAGGGATTTCAGATCCGTATGTAATTGTTCGCTTGATTGCACCAGCATCAAGTATATACAATCGTACCGAATCCTCTTCAGGCTTAACCAGTTTTTCTATTTTGGTCTGGAGTGTCGCAAATTGGATCGCGGTTAAAAAACACTCAAAAACGCTGTATTGTGTCCATTTTCCGTAACCAGACAACATTTTATGTAAGCGAGTGCGACGTTTATTTGCGGCTTTGTTATCAGGCAGGTCATAAATAATCAAATAAAACAGAGTAGTCATTGTCAAATTTTTCGATAATTGATAATTAACGTAAAGCTAAAGCTTTATATGGAATCCCTTCTTGTAAATGGCGGGCCAATAGCCGCGCTTGTAGTTCAATCGCTCGTCTATAAGTGCATCTATACTCAAAAACTGGATGTTTAAATTCATCATTCATTTTGCGCTCGAATGCCTGTAAGAAAGTTTTTCTGGCAGTATCCTTGAGACGATATGCACCTAAACTTTCATTAAAATCATCAGGTTGAATTTCATGTTTATGCAATACAGCTAACACTACATTGTCAGCGATCAATGAGCGAAACTCTTCCATGAGATCCAGCACCATTGCGGGCTGACCATGATGGACTTCATGTAAATAACCAATATAAGGATCTAACCCAGCAACATGAACCGCAGCTGTTACTTGAACTCGCAACAAACCGTAGGCAAAACTGAGTAACGAGTTCACTGGGTCAGTAGGCGGACGACGATTTCGACCAGTAAATGTCCATTGTTTTCCAACCATCCGTGGCCAGCAAGCAAAATACTCTCGTGCAGCTAAACCTTCAATTCCTCTGACCTGATCTATGGTTTTTTGGCTTTTGACAAGACTTTTACGCTCTTTGAGAGGATTATCTCGCTCATTGTGGCGATACAAAACCTGATATTGATTATGAATTTTGGCTGTCACAATTGCTTTGACTAATTCTAAACGTCCGACGGGATCGCTATATAGTTTATATTGTGCTAATCGCAATTGACCATTGCGCGAATAACCAGGAAGTGCAGAACCCAGATATTTACCAAAACTAGAAAGATAGTGAACAGGCATACCTAATTCCAAAGCATAAACTAGAGCATCACCTGTGACTTGAGGATTGCCCATCAAGACAACTTGTTCAACAGTTTGGGCTGCAACAGTCTGTTTTTTCCAAGAACCATCTGATTGTTTAAGAGCAACATTAAAAGCTTCGTAATTCTTGCTCAAAACGGCATCAGCCTGAGTTACGTAAAGTACTGACATTTTAGATTTGTGATAGTGAGTTATGGTTGAAGAAGAATTCAGCTATTCTGAATTCAGGGGTCACTTACTCCCGATGAAATTAATCCTCCGTTTCAGAAGTCATTGACACCCGTAACTGTTTAACTTCAAAAGGCAGACAAATCTCTTTTAAACTGCATGAAAGACACTTTTTAGTGTTATCAATTGGTACAGGCATAGTTGTTTGAGATGCAAGTTGAGCAAGAACAATTGCTTGCTCAGTCATTTGTCGTAGTTGAGGTGTAAATGCTACTGTCTGTCTTCTGCGGTTAGTATGATAAAAAATCTCACCATAAGCAAGGCAGCGTCCGGTACGTTCTTCTAGACACAAAGCTGCTGCACAAAGTTGAAAATGGTCATTAAGATGTTGTGCCATCTTCCCTTTTTTATATTCCACAGGGACAAGTTGACCATCGCATTCTTCAACTGCATCAATGATACCTGCGACTTTCAAGCGATCGCTCCACACCCACTGCTGCTGATGAATCAGCATCTCTCCTTCTTGAAGTGTTCCTTCTTCATTGATATTGCGGTGTATGTGGCGACCCAAGATAATATGCTCGTTATCTGACATTTCGCCCAACACATATTCAAGGTAAAATCTGCGTGGACAATATTCCCAGGCATTGAGGTATGCCAAGGGTAAGTAATCTTCATTCATCTTTTCGTTTGAATGCGTATTTTTAGTTCAGCCCCGTAATCGGGATTCAACCGATCTCACTTGGCCCATTCCCATTGCTGTTTTACGCCCAACCCCTGCAAATGTTGCAAAATGAGCTAAGATTGTGGCTATTCTTGCTTGCTCAGAATCTAAAAATCGATACTTTACCCATCCTTGGGCACCAATTTCTGCTCCACCTTCCATTTTTAAAGCATGGGTTTTGAGGTCATAAGCAGAAACTAAACCATTCCACTCAACTTCGGGAAATTTCAGTTCTGGCGGAGCAAAGGTATTCCAACGGCGCAATAGACTGTTAAAAACTAATTCTGGTAGGGGGAAAGGCTGCACTGCTCCATTTTGCTTGAAGCTAGTAGGTGAAAGAAAGCGCAACTCAATCACGCTTTGGGTTGTTGCCTGCGCTAGTTTTTCAAAACTATTAGCTTGCAGGATATCTATGCATTTTCCTAATTGGCAAGGTATGCCTGCCAGCATGATTGACTTTCCCAGGTTGGTACTTAATCCCCAAAGTAAAGGTGCTAGCAGTTCTTTTTTCAACAAAGTAATTCTCAACTGCATCTTTTGTGGAGAAACATACTGCATTGCCACAGTTAAGGGTAAGGTATTTTGTTGATGCAAGTGTTCAGCTAAGGCAGTATCGGCATTAGCGAACCACTGAAAACATTGAGCATGGATGGCTCGTCCTAATGTTGGCAGGGGTGCAGCAGATGCAACAGAGACTTTAATCACATGCAAAGCCTCGGAATCTACTTCAACCCCTGTTAGTTCATAGGGTTTTTGCCACCACTCCACCAAGGTATTCTGAGCAATCTGCTGACAAATAGATTGCATCAGATTTGAATATAAAACTGAGTTTGGCAATACAGGCATAATTTTGGTAACACCTCCATTAATCCGTAAAGGAATCCAAACTGGTAAAAGCTGAGTTTCTGATAGCCAAGAGTTCAGTGAAGTGGGGCTAATTGAAGTTTCTACTTGTTTGAGAACTACACTAAGTCCAGCGAATGTGATTTCAGTATCTTTGGTAGATATCATAACGGGCGCTTGTAGCAACAAGTCGTAAAGGTAGAAATCCAGGTTTAATTACCCGGTCTTTATCCAGTTGTGCCTTCTCAGTGGAAAAAGGATTGATTCGGTTAAACGTAGCCTTTTCACCTAAATCATCCATTGGCTGTGCTGTAAAGCCAGTAATAAGATTTGATTGAAATAATGGTTCAGAAGTCTCTTGTTTGTATTCAGGAAGATATTGAAAAAAACAGCCCCGTTTGCCAAAGTAGTTAATTTGAGCAAACAGCCGCTCTAGTTCTGCCAAGCGATCGCACCCACCACAACAAATTTGTAGATGTCCTTGTAAATGCACCCATTCCCGAAAGACAAACCCACCCTGCATAGGTAGTGTCGCCCGGCTCTTATCTGCCTTATCAGCAGTTTGGTCGTAGTAGCGGAGTTTGTAGCCATTGCGATTCACAACTAATTGCTCTGGCGGCCAAATATAAATTTGTAAGTCTCGGATCCAGGTAAATTCGCTTTTAATCCATCGATCAAAATCACTTTGATGCTGTCTTCCTTGACTTTCCAACAACACTTTCAGCAACGCCATCTTGATCGCATAAGGAGTTGGCACTAGATTAGACCGAGCCGCCATGCTCGTTGCATCGGAGCGTTTGAGGGAGAATAGACTAACGGGCTGATAGGTAACGGTTAACCATTGGCTAGTGGTTGCTTTCACCTGCTGCTCCTCTTTTGGCAGTGAGGATTTTGATTTATTCGATGGCTTCGACATTGTTACTCTCCCAAGGTTGCGATCGCTCAATTAGAGTTTGAATTTGTTCAGCGAACTGGGCAATTGTCTCAAAATCAAAGCAGTGAATTGTACCTGCGCCATTAAGATTATTTAGGGTGTCAGCCAAGCTATGAATTTGGCGCTTGTAACTTGCGGATAAGGGACTGAGCATTGGTGCGGGACAACGGCGAGTGCTAACAGTAATTACACCTTCAAAATGGTCAGGATGGGGTAAATGGGTATTGCGCTTTGCACCATTGGGTTGCAAATAGGTATACAGCACACTTTTGAGTAAGACATCTAGCCGCTTTTTGCGTTCAATAGGATCAATGCTGTAGCTAAAATTATGGGGATTGTAGCCAATACGAAAAGCTTCAATATTGAGGACAGTTGCATATAAACCGGAACTGACCTGTACATTGTAAGGAGTTGGATTATCTGTTCCATATTTCGCATGGAAGTAACTCTGGGTTTTGACTAAGGTTGGTAAACCCACAGCCGCCCCAAATTCAATTACAGATTCCCGTTTTAGAGTTTGTCCACCCTTAACTGTCACCATAAATCCCTCTAAGTCGCTGATTGTGCAACGTTGGAGTACTTGGTTCGTTTTGGCAGTTAAATCTGTGTCTGACTGCGTAAAAACCGGAAGTCCTTTTTCCAAGTCATAACCAATACGGTCAGGATGAAATTGTTTACCTCCTTCTGAAAGTGTTAGTCCTTCCTGAATTGCAATCCGGTGCAGATGTTCTGCTTGGATATGTTTGAGCATATCCCCAGAAACTCCATTAACATATTCAGGTTCACTCATATCTTTCTGAATAATATAGTAGCGACGCGTTAGCGATTGATTGCCCTCGTTGCCTTCATTATTCAGAGCATGAAGTTGCCAGGATAGTACACCGCTTATAGAAATTGAATAAATCGGAAATTTTGTCTTAGTCATTGTTGGATTCTCCTAAATTCTCAGTTGGTTCCAAGTTGTTTAAATCTTGGTCGTCATTAATATCTGCATTCTCATCTTCCAAATCCACTTCTTTCGCCTTTGTCCAACGGGCATACCCGTAGGCAATTAACAAATTGGCAACCAGTACTGTGTCATAGTTTTCAACCAATTCAACTAATCGGTCTAGGTCTTCCTTGGTTGTCCAAACTCGTCTTAGGGATTTGCCTTCCTTGAGAAGTTGTTCCGATAACCGTAAATTTTCTGCTTGGTATTTCGCCAGAAAATCAGTAACTTCGCTCAAAAAATCCTTCTTGGAGCCAGATTGACTGCTCAAACGTTGTGCCAATCCATAGGTGCGTTGCCAATCTAGTTCTATAACACCCTGTTGGGTTTTCACCTTCCCTGCATATACTGTTGCTTGATTAATTGCTTTGGCGATGCGGAGAAAGCTGGGGTCTGTAGTAATTTTGGTGAAATCTGTGTCTTTTTTAGTCATAGTGTTCAGTCCAGCAATTGAAAATAAACGGGGAGGTTTTGCTTTGGGATCTGCCAAGCGTTTAACTATGTAATCGGCGTAACTGGCCTGAAAACGAAAAAACCTACGAAGATTTGTCCCAGTAATAAAATCTCGATATGCAGCCAACAGTTCGCTGTGTCCCTCTTCCGCCGATAGGCTACCGATTACAAACAGATGCTCATTTAGAACCTTCAAATAATCTGTCAATTCCTCAGAATTTTCTGGTCTAATCCACCCAGGAAGCCCCAAGGTAAAAACTTCTTTGACACCATAAACCTGCCCTTTGGAGCCAAAGTGAGTGCCTACAAAGTTGCTGACAAAATGGTTAATCGGTTGCCATAGGTCAAAGTCATCTAGTTCTGCATCAACTTGAGATGGGTGACTATTGAGCAGTTGTTGACAAAACCGCAACACTAACTCTGCATCAAACCGGGCAATCCCATGTCCTCCAGAAGGTGGGTTATATTTGCGTAATTTATCTAACACCTCCCGATATTTGCTCAACTGAATATCTAATGGTTCTAACGCTACAACTCGCCAGTCATAAACTCGTTCGGCAATTTTGACCCGTTCAGCAACCCCAAAGCTAAATAATCCTCCTGCAATCAGCCATAAACTTAACCAATCTGCTTTTTGGGAATCTACTTTGTTGCTATCCGCCTTGATGCGGTTAACTCCCTGAACTGATGTGGGCAGGTAAACTTTCACGGCGCTGGCTTCTTGAGGCAACTGGCGACCAGTTGCTTGTTTGAATAACTCTGCAACCTGCTTAGTTTCTCCATTCAAGCTAGAGTAATTCTCTTGGCTAAAAGCTTGGAAGAGGGTAACAAGCAAAATGCCGTAGTCATCCTTATTTTGCCAACCCAATTGCCACAGTTCATTATGATTGCGATCGTGGCGCATGGAAGTTAGGACTACACCATTTTGAGTACTAGGATGGGGTGGATCTGGTGCATCTTCATTAAATTGAACTTTGCCCCGTTGCTGAAATACATAATCTCGGTAGAGTTTTCGCGCATCGCTTTGTTGTACTGTGTCAAAGATAATTGTTTCCTGAGATATTTTGCTGATATCTGTCTTTTTACCTTTGACTGGTGGAAACGGGTTGGTGTAACTTAGTTTACCTATTGGTTCTAAATTGACAGCCTTCTTCAACTGGATGCAGTAGCGTGTCCCTTCATCCACAAGCTGAATGTTGATTTTTTGGTTAGTCGCTTTCAGGGCATATTCCACAAGCTGCACCAGACCTAGCATTAGAAAGGTGTCGGCATAAGTGCCGAATTTTTTAGTGACAAATAGGCGCTCTATCATCTGGCGTTTTACCCATGAGTGTTGTGTACTTCCAAAGATTCTATACCCCGTTGGAAGAGGGCTATTCCAATACAATATGTCAAACCTTTTCCAATACAAAGCCCATTACTTAGAGTTAGAGCAAAGTAATATTTTCTTTGCTGTACTTGTGATGGCACACCTGCGGACACAGAAAGTAAATCAAGACTTCGTTGGCCGATTCCGTTGATAGCTAGATATTG
Organism: Nostoc sp. PCC 9305; assembly: GCF_963920915.1. Taxonomy (NCBI): domain Bacteria; kingdom Bacillati; phylum Cyanobacteriota; class Cyanophyceae; order Nostocales; family Nostocaceae; genus Nostoc; species Nostoc sp. PCC 9305. The sequence continues at coordinate 44,145 of NZ_CAWUDN010000045.1, read as the reverse complement.
TGAAGCTGTACTGAACGCTGATCGCAAAGGCGCAAAGCTCTGACCACTAGTAAATAAAGTTGTAAATATTCAGTTTGGTCGGATGTAAACCTATTTAAATCAAAGTCTTTTTTAATCGGGTACACATCTTTACTCAAGTTTGCTTTTGGTAAGGATAATGGCTGTGGTAAAAACCTATGAATACTTCGCCAACTATCAGCGATCGCTTGCTTTGCCCCTGGGTGTAACTCTATACTTTTAATCTTAGCCGTTGCTGCTTGATCCCATCCCCCTGTCCAAGCAGAATGGTGACGACCCGCAGCCATGATTACTGTATGACAGATGTATTTAATTTGTTCTGTATCTGCGGAAAAATCATCTTGCAGTAGGGGTACTAACGATTGCTTGAGAATATCTTGAGCTAAGTAAGCACTTTCAACTGCATGGTTTGGACGCTTGTGTTTCTTTTCATAGGCTTTGAGCGCATCTCGTTGGCGTCTATCTTCTGGGCTGTAGTCGGTGTGCGCTAGTAGATGTTTTCCGGGGTTTCTGCCAGAGAATGAAGAATGAGCCACCGCTTGCCATCCCCGCATCACTTCTTGCCATTTCACTTGTAGTTTCCCCAGGTCATGGGTAAAAATAGCCAGAAATACTAGTAATTCAAATAAAGCTTCTGCTTCTTTTTCCTGCGCCTGCGGGAAAATTTTACCTTTGATAAATTGTCCACCAGCCGCTAACAGTTCATCACGAACACTAGTATAAGTAGTTTCTATGGGCATTCCATTTTTTAATCGGTTTAGCGTAAATGCTTCCCGCCAGCATTTCCACATCAACACTAGATGCCCTACATAATTGTCCATCTGGTAACGATACTCACTGGCGATTGCACGCTTTGACTTATCAGGAGAAACGAAGTGGTTTCCGAAAACATCAATACCAATTAACAAGCCAATATGTTCGTCATAATGAACATAGCGAGGATTGACTAAAATCCGTATACTGCCAATAAGTGCCTCACGAGATTTAATTAGAGTACAAACAGGTTGACTATACGTTTCTGCTTTCCCTTTTGGGTTTTCAATCTGCTTAAAAATCCAGTCTGCTCCAAATTCCATATTTTGAAACTCCCGCCACACTTTGCATAACATGGAAACAGGCAGCGAAAAACTTAGCAGTTTTTGGGGGTCAACTACTTCCTCTTCAATATCAATTAAGCCATCTTCTTCCCAGATAAACACACTGCGGCTATCAACTGAGCGAATCAATTCCCTCCCGGCAGATTGATCCCCTCTAAAAAACGCATCCTCAAAGCGCTGTTCAAAATTCATCCGGTTGTTAAGTCGTCGCTGTTGCTGTAGTAAGTCTTCTGTAGTGTGAACTTGATTTATCCATTGTTCTTCAGTACGAAATCCAACATTCTCATTGGACTGTACAGATTGACTGTGTTCCTGTAACACAAGCCATGTGAGTTCACAGGTTTCTTGAGGATATGGCAGAAAGCTTTGCTTTTTAGGTGCTGATTCTTCTTCTAGTTCTTGATCTGCGATTGCTGTTTTACAAGAAGCTGGATTAACTTCAACTGTAGGATAAATATAGACTTCTCCTTTCTCACCACCAAACCGAGCGCAACGTCCAGCCCGTTGTAAAAGCGAGTTCATTGGACAAAGTTGAGTGTGCATGACTTGGCAGGTGATGTTGATTCCTGCTTCTATTACTTGGGTAGAAATCAAAACGTAGCAATTACCATCATCTTGCCAGTTTTGGGCAAATATAGTTTTCAGGTCAGTTTCTTTATGGGCACGATGTTCTGGGAGGAATCTCGAATGTAACAATGTAACGTGTAATATTCCCTCGTAGTTCAGTTCCTCTAAATCCCGAAATAAACCCTGAGCCTGGGAAACTGTGTTACAGATGATTATTACTCGTTTACGCTGGTTGGCTTGAATATCGTTTAGGATTACCAAAGCATTAAGAGGATGGGATATGGCTTGAAATGTACGACAGCGATCGCCTTCTATCGACTGTAAATCTGCATCTTCAACTTGAATAATTTCCATTGTTTACCAACGTCTGTATTTGGGTTGCAAGTTCATTAGTTAAAGTGGCGGTCATTAGCAAAAATGGGGAAATGCCTTTAACTTGTTGCAAAACTTTCAAAACAGTAGCGAAAGAGCGGTCTGGGTCAAGCAGATGTAATTCATCAAATACGAGATATGAGGCAAAAATCGCTCCTGAGTTAACATTGGCAGAACCACGACCGACTGAGTAAGGAATATTCAGGAAGCTGCTCAACATTTGGTCAATTGTGCAGAAAACTATATCACCTTCAAAGCGGGGGTCTTCTGGGTTCTCTCCTGTTTGTAGGGTGACAGCTAGAGAACGGGATGATGGATAAACCTTCTCCCAGTTCGCAACTAATATTTCAGTACGTTGGCGGAGGCTGTTGGCTAGGGTTCGCAGGGGGACAACGTAGATGAGTTTATTGGGAAAGTCTATATTCAGGGCTTTGGCGAAGAGGAAGGGTGCGATCGCTGTTTCTGTTTTTCCTGACCCTGTTGGTGCCCGGAGGAGGATATCTTGACGCTGTAAGAGTTTGGCGATCGCTTCTCGTTGAAAGTTGCGCGGGGCGTAGGTCGTGAGGGTTTGGAAATATTCATCAATCATAATTGATAAAATGAATTAGGATGATTTTGATATTAGTTAGTAATCAGTTATAAGTTTAGAAACTTATACTAAGTTCTTGCTGAATACTGATTATCATTAACTGCTTACTGATTCTGCGAGGAATTATGCTGCTAACTGAACATCGCGCTGACCGAGTGGTTCTTTATAATATCAGTTGGCAAAAATTTGAGAATTTATTAGTAGACTTAGGTGAAAGCCGTTCAGCTAGGGTAGCTTATGATGATGGCACATTAGAGATTATGACACCGTTACCAGAACACGAATATTACAAAGAAATAATTGGTGACATCATCAAAGATACGGCTGATGTTTTGGAGCTAGATTATGAGTGTTACGGCTCAACTACCTGGAAACGAGAACTAAAAAAGGCTGGAATAGAATCTGATAATTGTTTTTATTTTCAAAATGAAGCTTTAATTCGAGGTAAACTCAAGTTTGATTTAAATCAAGACCCACCTCCAGATTTAGCTTTAGAAATTGATGTTACCAGTAAATCTTTAGATCGCTTTCCCATCTATGCACGGTTAGGCGTACCTGAAATTTGGTCTTATGACTCTGGAGAAATCAAAATTTACCAGTTGCAAGGTGAGGAATATCTTGAAAGAGAAACAAGTTTAGTGTTTCCTAATCTGAATATTCAAGAAATTCCGTCACTAATTGAAAGATACCGTATGGTGGGAAGGCGAGTTTTCCGACAAGCGATTAGGGAGTGGGTAAGGGGACAGATGGATGAAGAAGGGTAAGGCGATGGCTATTTATCTTGACTTTAACTCGTAGTAGCTATCAGAATCTACACGCATGAATGGAGAATATGCTCGACGTTCACTATCAGGATTCACTTTAACTTTAGTTGGGTAGTTAGAACCTTCCTGATCTTCACGAATTGCTCTCCATACCAACATACGCCAACCTTCTACAGATACTAAATAACGATCTGTTGTTCTACCAGGCTTTAGCCAGTATAGTCCATTGCCCACATTAATATGTTTGTCAGATTCAAAAGCTGCTGTAGAAGCAGAAACTTTTGATAGATACCGAAATGGATCGCAGTCATCTAATTTTGCTATGTTATCAAAGCAGAAATGTTGAATCCTAATACAAAACTTCACATATCTAGTTACACTAACTCTAAATGGCCGAAAATAGTCAACATAACATCATCTCCTCAAACCAATGAACATAACTGATCTTCTGACACATACAAGATTGTAAATAGCGGAATTTATCTAATAGCGTATGTCCCCATTGTTGTGGAATTGATAATATCTGTAAAATTAAGTAAGCTATTAAACTAACGTAAATTTGTATGGTGATACCATTGACATTCTTAGTAATTAATTTGTCAAGTTTTAAGTGCATCTTTAAAAACTTCCACAACAATTCAACTCCCCAACGTAATCGATAAATATCCCTAATTTCATCATCACTAACGGCAGCCTCTCCCAAAGCTGGTAAATTAGTAACTAGACGAAACTCAGTTTTTGCCTCTAAATCACAAAAATTAATTACTCTATAAGCTTGTGCATCATCAGATGCACCAACTTTGACCAACCCATTTGAGCCATCAAATTCTAGTTTCCAGTTGTTTTTTATCCGCAAAACAAAATATTTATTTTCTTGTACTAATTCTTTGATAAATTTTAATCCAGCAAAACCCCTATCCATTACCCCAACAGCATTTATTGGTAGACTAGACATCATTTTAGAACCAAATTTATAATCATGGTCATGCCCAAAATTGATGAAGTTATCTGATGGACTTCCAGTAGCTATATTTAGGGAACTAAAAAGTTTTACTTGATGGTGTCCTAGTATCCATAACAACTTACTGGTGAGAGTGATAATTGTTGAGTCAATTGGACAAATTGCATATTTATCGTGTAATTTTTTTTGAACTTTATTCTGTACTAATTCATTTAATTTTTGGTAGATTTCTTGAAATGGTTTTTGGCTTCGATGTAAATTTGCTTTAGAGAAAGTAGAAATATCTACCTCAAATCCTGTGTTGTTTAATCTCTTAAACAAATCTCGCATACTTGTTAAGCTGTTATCTATAGCATAAGATAACCAGCACTCAAAGAACAGACGACTGTTCAATACTGGATAATCGTTTTTTGGCAGTCTTCTCAAGATACCTTTGACAATCTTGGGAAATGAATTTATAATCACTATCAAATAGATATACTTTAATCTTCCGCCCAAAACTTAACATATTTTGGGCTATTTTTATCGGATTTTTCTTAACATTCAACACTTTTGTTATCAAAGCAATCTTTAATAGCTTTTTGAGAAAGAAAAGGAACTAAAGCTGAAGGTTCACGCATTTCCTCAAGGAATAAGAAACCTATCGCAGAAATGGTTACTTGTTTATTAGAAACTTCAACCAAAGGTTCTAAAAGTTTTCTTTCTATATAAGGAACTTTTTCTTCCCATTCTGCTTGAGATATTTCTGTCTCACGCTCTATTTTTTCAAATAAATCTTTATATATATCAAATTGGGATCGCTTAAACTCTACAGGAAGCGGTGGCAATTCTAGTAATGTAGTTGACTGCTCAAATATGTAATCACACTTAATTCCCTTTAACATACCCAATAAAACGGTGTAAGGAACTAGAGCTTTATATCCTCCTGTTGGATTGAGAATAATATTATTGGGATCGTAACTATCAACTTCTTGGAGAATACGTTTGACAAAGTTAACAACCCCTTCTCTTTTGAAAAGTTTAGCATCTTCAACTTGAAGTCCTGTAATTCGTTCTGCTTTTGCATATATGCCATTCCTGTGATACTTGAGATATTTTTCAACAGCAAGAGCGCAACAGTATCCATCATCTGTATTTGATGACAGCAAAATTACTCTGTCTTGATTTGTAATACCAATTCTAAAAAGTGAGTGAATTTCAGCAGATAAATGCACCTTTAAGTTTTCTCCTTCAGGGACAATTTCACGAAAAGTAGAGAACACTTGTTCAGCAGCATCTTCCACGCTTTTTTGTTGCTGCACCCAATCCATTAATTTTTTGGGGTGAACTCCCAATGCTTTTGCAGCGCTTGTCCCCACAGAAAAGATAACGGTTTTTATCATTTTAAAACCTGGGATATTTATTAAATTGGTTGTAAATATTTACTCAGTAATTACACGCTCTGGTAATAATTCTTCTGCAATTTTTTGTAATTGTGGATATAATAATAAAGCTTTTTCTTTCAGCTTTAAGGCCGGTTGAGGATTAAGGTTCATACCTACATGAGCAATATCATTGCGTAGTTCAGCCATTTGACTCCAAACTTTAAGCAGTTCCTCTACTTGTGGTAAAGCTGTAAGTTTTTCATCACAAGGACTAGGAGTAATAGGACGGGGTAATGCTTTTCTATTTTCAACAGCATTATTTATAGCACCTTCGACATATTTTCTACCTTTATTTTTATCAAACATTAGTTCACCAAATTTCAGAACTAATACAGAAATGAGCCATTCACGTGCTAGAGTTACTGCCTGTACAACTCTATCTCGCTGAATGTACCACTCAATCATTTGTAACTGTAACCATAAATTTTCAACTAATGCTACTTGATTAGTTGGATCTTCTAAAGCAAATTGTCCATACTCTTTAACAACTCTTTCTGACAATAACGAAAATGGTTTAGCACGTTCAGCAAAGCTTGGTTCTGCTTGTTTTAAGATTTCCTCTAACCTAATAGCTGATTGCATTGTTTCAATTGGTCGAGTCAGATTTAGAGCTAATGAAATAGTCTCAATACTTTTAGCAGTTTTTTCTAGTTGACTTTTTAATGGTCTACTAGCAGGATTATTACATAACTCAACACTTGATGGAATAGCAGTTTTGAGTAAATTGGCTAGTGCTTGTCCATCTCCTATTTCTATAAAGCGTTCTGTTGCGGTTAACCAGTCAATCATAGACACAAATTCTGATAAATCAATTACTGGAGCTATACCATTATTAGAAAATGCTAATTCCCATGCTCCATAGTAAATAGCCTCAATTGTCACGTTTTTGGCAGCTTTAAGGTATGCTGCAAACAAAAAAACCAGAAATGGTAAAGACCTTAACCCATGAGTAATATCAAATATTACACTATCATTTTCATTTACTTTCTCAGTAATAATTTTAAACGTTTCCCACATTTGCTCAGTAGTTTCACCAGTTGGTATTTCAACTGCTTGTATACGCTCATTTTTTAGATTTTCTAAAATAGGAAAGGTTGTTTTTTTAGCTTCCTTGGTGACACAAACTAACATAGAATCATAATTACAAAACTTATGCAAAGCTTCAGCAAAGACTTCTCCATCATAATTTTTATCTTCAAAACTATATGTAGTTTTCTTAGCTTGAATTCCTAAAAATGTAATAATTATTTTCATAGCTATTTATTTGATGTATTAATCAATGTCTGTCCCATCCCTAAACGAGTTTTCATTCCCGTACCAGAAAACCGCGCGTATTGAACTAATAAATTAGCTACATTTGCCAATAAAGGATCAGCACGGTTTAAAACTTGTAACATTACATCGCCAACAAACCCATTTACAAAATTTTTATTTAACTGATAACTTCGCGTTTGAATTTTGTGATTTTTCAGGACGACTGCGTTACTAAGATAAGTAATTAACTCATCACTTCCTAAATAAATAGGCGCAAACGTATTCCAGCGTTCTAACCAGCTACGGAACATTAATGTAGGTAATGGTAGAGGTAAATTTACTCCGCTTTGAGCAAAGGCTGTAGGTGTAATAAACTGCAAGTCAAAATATTTGGCTGGTTCTGGCTCATTTCCTACTAAATTTGTATATAATTCTTCATAGCTGGTAATTTCATCTTCACGATTTATAATGTTGAACTTTGCACCTAAAAATTCTAGAGAATCTGTAAGATTTAGATGAGAAATTGCTTTTGCTGAAATTTCATTTAATCCACATAGAGATATTTGGTAAAATTCTTCTGGGTGAAAGGTAATAAAATCTCTGGCAGTGGAATAAAAACCGATTATCCCTGAGTAAGAAACAGCAGGTATGGTCTCGCTTCCCATTTTTAAACCTAGCTGTTGATGTAGTTGTTTTACCAGTTCCAAACCATAAGGGCGAGGTAAAACTATTGATGTAGATACTGTTAATCTCCAGGTAGAGTGAATTAGCATAGGTCTTTTAAAGTATTGAATTTCACCCATCCAGGAACAAATTTAATTTCCCCGTTGCTATTCATGACTGTTCGCCGAGATTTTGGGGCTTCAAAACCAGGTGCTTGAATACCACAAATATCGCGGATTTCTGCTCTGAGTTGGTCGTCAAAACATAACCCTACTGTGGTTCCAGTCATTCCACTACCCCAACCTAACCGTAGTGTATAGGGACATTTTTCTGGCTCGTATAAATCCCGGATATGGCTAAAGTCTAAGTTCTTGCCAGATGCTTTATAATTATTTTCTATTATGTTCCAATAATCATGCTCATAATCCCATTGTTCTTGAGCAAAATCCTGGCATATTTGCAGTAGTTCATCAAGGTTATTAAAGGGTAACTTCATTCCCTGTTTATGCTGGAACCATGAAAGCATTTCTGGATCTAAGGTGAGAGTAAATTCTGTCTTGACATTCCGCACCATCTCAGCGTAGATAGAGGCTTTATATTTGGCTAAATAATCAGGAAACCTGCTGGAAACTATTACTTCAGCGACAACAGAAAAATTTATAGGAATTGGTTTACCTGTTTTACTGGGTACTGTTGTTTCAATTATCGATTCAGAGTCACTAACTTTCAAACAGCGTAAAAAGTCTGTGTTTTGATTGCTACCAGTTAGTGTTTTACCTTGATAGTTGAGAGTATAATTAGAAAACAAATTTTCCATAAAAAGTTGATCATCAGCAAATTTTTGTTTATGCTTATTTTTCAATTCTCCTAAACTTTTTTTCAGTCTGTCTTCAATTTCACTTACCCGATTTTGCAAAGGTACTTGATAACGGTCAGGATATTTGAGTAAATGATAGGCTATAGCTGTCCTAATTGCACCTTTAATTGAGGAACCAGGGACAAATAAATATCCCATACCATTCCGAATCATTGGACGTAAATCTGTAATCTTTTCTTGCGTAAAGTTTTGGCTAATTGAATCTTTGGGGAAAATGGGGTTTTCATCTGTGTCTTTTGCATTCCACCATTCATTGCCAAAAGCTTGTTTTAAAAGTCTGGTTATGTCTTGATGTTCTTCAATTGCTTGAATATAGTCGTTAAGAAAACTTCCTCCTTTTTTTAATAATCCTTTAGCTAAGGCCGCTTGATTAGGAAGATAAACTTTTTTGGCTGTCTGCACATATTCAAAAGAATTTAACCTAGATACAGATGAGCCAATATGTAAAATGGGACTGGTCAACTGCACCCGTTTTGATTGGTAAAATTCAGGCTTTTTCAGTGCAGATTCAGGTGCAATAACCATTATTTATTATTCCTGTACTTTAACCGGTATACTTAAGCCAATACCATTTCGGTAAATACTATGTTTCTTGAATTCCTGGGGTTTGACATCTACCAGCTTTCCTTGTGGTGGTGCAGAAAAAACAGAACCTTCACTAAACATTCGTACCATTTGACGACGTAACTGACTTTCTCCTATCCAGCCACCCCGTTCTTGAATTTCATAACTGGCTTTATCTAAAAAATCAGTTGTTATGGATAAATCCCAATATAAACTCATGAGGCTGTGGTAAGTTCCCCTAGAAAACTTAACTAAACTTTGCCAAGTTTCTGGTAATTCTGACCATTTAACTTCAAATCGTCCTGCTCCACTAGAACGTTCTCCGCCAATTCCTTCTTCTCCTAAAAGATGTAAAGCAGCTTCGAGTTTATCGGCTAATTTCTCACCTTCTAGAGAGAGTTCTAGGAGAAAATATAAACCTGCGGGGTTTTTCTCCCAATCAAATTGAACAAAGCCTATATGATAAATGTTTGTAGCCCTGATATTTCTATCTATAGCTATTTTTGGTAATTGTTCAATTTTGCAAGCTTTGCTATAGTCAAATACTCCTGCTGTTGCTAGTCTGCCCTTGGTTTTTCCAGGAATGTAATTTTCTAATTCCTCAGCATCATCTGTTGTAAATCCTATTCCTTGATACCATCTTTGCCATGTTTCCAAAGGTAAATAGTTGAGTTTTTTGTAAACTTTGAAAAATGCTAAATCATTCTCCGGGTAGTTGATAGGAAATTTCAGAGGGCGGGGAAGATAGTAAATTGTATCTTCATCAATCTCTCGATAGATAAACGTAGAACTGATACGAAAGGGGGCTATACCTTGAGGTTGTTTGTCAGTGGGAAATAGCTGTAATAATTCCTCTACTGCCTTTTTGCCAAACAAGCGCGCATAGCTACTTACCCAGGCGCTAAATAAAGTATCTGAACGGACGCGATCGCTTGTTTCTTCTAAACCAATTCCCACTTCCCCAAAGTGAGCCAGATTGCGTCCAAAGTTCAGTTTTACTAATTTCCAGACGCTCATGATTCATTTCCTGGTAATAATCGCTGTTCGATATACTCGCGTAAACTTCTGAAATTATCTAACAGTGCTTGGGTGTTGGGAATGGTGTCTAAGGTTTGTAAAGCTGATGTTCCTTGGGATGCATTGGCAATTTGGCGATACTGTTCTAAGCTGCGATAGTTAAACCGAAAGACTTTTCCATAGCCTCTTGAACCATGACCGCCCAGCGCATCATCTTCCAGAAAAGCCAGTGCGATCGCTATATTTTGCAAGTCTTCAACCGCTTGCTCTTGATTTTCGACAGTATAAACTAACTCAAAATCGAATTTTGCCCCTGCTGGTACGCGTTCTAACTGTCTGGGATTCGCTGCTGCTGTTACTCTGTCAATACCGTTTTCAAATTTCCACTCGGTCATATATAAACCAGTGTCAACTTTTTTCAATTTGTCTGCTGACTCTGTTGATAAGTGACAATCACGGATAATCAGGCGACTTGGTGCATTACGTCCGCGATTAATTTTGACACAGTTTTGACTTGCGATTATACGCGTAGGATTTTTATCTGAAAATAATCTTTCGTTTGTAGCAGTCTCAATCGGCATCCAAAAGCCAGAACCTCCAGTTGAGCCAAACAATCGACTAATTTGACAGGTTTTAGCGCCTTCATAAGTAATAAATTGTCCTGCTTCAACTTCGGTAAACCCATTTTCTAAATCATCACTTTCATAGCGCCATGTGCCACTTCCTCCTGTACGATTTAAAGGTTTCTTTAATAATCTTTCTAAAGTGGCTCTTAGTTTACCTTTGATAGATGAACCAGGGAGATAAGGATACTTTGTTAAAGGGTCACGAATTACAGGTTTATCTAGTCCACCAATATCTAAATTTTCGCCACCACCACCAATATGCAATCCAGTTTTTGCAGTGAGTTGACAAGTGAGAGTTAGTTTACCAAGTAGAGGTGTTTGTTCGTATGATACTTGCATAATTATTTTCCACCTTCAGCTTTGTGATAAGCAATAATTGATTCTATAAGTTGCACTAACCGTTCAAAATCCTCTATGCTATTAACTCGATCAATAGCAGCCGACATCACATCACCTAATGGTTTTGCCGCTTTTTGTCTAGCTGCGGCGTATGCAAGTTTGGGCTTTAATAGCACGACCTCTGTTTCTATTGCTGAAAATTCACCTTTTTCAGTTAAGTCGGCTTTTAAGCGATTTATAGCATCTAAAAATTTGCGAACTTGGTTAGTTTCTAATCTTTGTTGTTTAAGATAAGGGCCAAATACTGCGGCATCGTTAACTAAATCACGAATAGGATATGATTGTAAACCTTTGAATCCTTTTATTTTAGTAATAATTTCCTGCACAATATTGTTGTTTGGAATTACGTTGGCTGGCGAATTTAATGATTTAGTATTTACTAGTAAGGGATTTGGTTTCGGTTTAATTGTTTCTGGCATATAATTATCCTCTATTTAATAATTGAATCCAAGTCGCTATGGTACGAAAATAAGGTGCATTATACGGATTTTTTAGAGAAGTACGAAAATCGTTATCTTTTAATACCTCTTTGGGTAATCTCGCTATCGTATAAGCTATCTTCGGCAAGTGCAAATAATACCGAGTCGCTAAAGCATCCTGTGATTTTTTATCTTCTTTAAACTTTTCCAATGCCTGTTCTTGGATTTGTGCAGTGATGAGCAGGTTACGTACAAAATTACGAGAATAATTTACCCCAATATCTTGCTGTTTCAATCTCTCAACAAAGGGGAAAATACCAAATAAATTTGGTTTGGCTTCGGAATCCAGATATTTTTGGGCATCAACGTCAATACTATTAAAATTTTCTATTCCTAGCCATTCATCCCATTTGAAAACTTGACCAAATAGCCCTAAGCTGTCCCTACCATTTCCTTTGGCAGCATCTTCAGCTTTTCCTGAAGATTTTGCAGCTTGATATAATGGAAATTTAATATCATCAATACTAATACCACCTGAAAGAGTAATGTTTTCATTATTACCTGTATAAAGACGAAATGACTGATAAATATCAAAAGCAAATTCTACGACTTCATTCCATGAACCACTGATAAATAAATCATCACCACCTGCATAAATAAATAGTAAATTTAATCGCTGGTCATCTGGGGTAAGTTGTTTCATTTTATCAGAAACGTTTTTCTTTCTATCTGCGGCTAAACTGTTAAGGTACACTTTAAAGAAATAACTCATTTGGCGAGATAACCCAGCTAATCTGGTTAAACTTTGTTTTTCACCTAAACCTTTTGCAAATATTTGCCCTAATCGGTCTACATCCATTCGTAGATAACCAACTCTCTGTGTACCTTTAGCTTTTCTTGCCATTTCACCAGCACGTATGAAGCCTATTGGTTCTTCTAGATTCTCAGAGTTTTCCTCACTTTTCTTTCCATAATTACCTAATAATATAGGAAAAACATTTTGAAATTGCTTAAATTGATAATGCTCTAACTTCCAATCATTAACTAACAAAACTTGATCAGAATCAGTGTCTATTTGTTTCCAATTTTTGAATAAATGATAATGAATATCCCCTGTAGGAAGTTTAAACGAGAGTGTATGTAATGCATTATTAATATTTTTATCTGTTGAGCGTACAATTGCTTTGACCCCAAACAATTGACTCCCTAAATCAAACATACTCCGACAAATTCCACAAGCTAAAACTGAATCTGGCTCATGTTTATTAAGAGGTTGTAAGGTTTCTACATCGTCACGATGACAGACACGACAAGGTTCATAACTATGACGTGGTGCAATAAATTTACTAATTTGGTGTTCAGCAAATTTCTGAGATTTATATATAGCTAAATTTTTGGTTACATTTGACCAGTTTTTAGCAAATTTATCTTGGAGTTCCGTAATGGGAAATTTTAAACAATCCAAAGCCAGAAATAATTTCCCTTGAAATTCTGTTAAGAGCCATTGATTAAACTGCTGACGTACTTTTTTGACAATATTTCGATTTTCTTCAGTTACAGATGCCAAAACATATAAGTTTCCACCACCTGCATAAATTATATTTGTTCTTGGTAACTGAAGTTGCTCTAATAATTGGTTTACAACTTCTTCCGTAACTAATTCAAGATAAAAACTTCTCGCCCTTAATGACTTAAGCGCTCCTTCTGAAGAAATGCTATATATGAATTTTTGAATTCCTGATAAATCACCAGCAATTAAACTAATTTCTTCAGTAGGATTATTCAATAAAGCTACTGCAACGGCTGCTGTAGTCCTTGCTATGTCTACCAAAGCTACATTCGATTCTCCAAAGCTAAGACACGAAGAGAATTTTTCTAATATCAGTAGTAATAAAGAAAGATTTTCTCCGTTATCCTTGAGATATTTTGAAAGTTCGTTATTAATCTCTTTTTTAAAAGCCTTTTGCTGTTCTAGGGTAGGTTCGGAGTTTAAAGGATAAGGAATATCAGGATATTCTTTATTATCATTATCGATCTCTACCAATGGGTGGTAGTGCAGTTCTGTTCGTTTTTCCTCTGCTTCATCTGATAAATTTACCTTGTCAAATAACAAATGTAGTATTCCCACTTCTGTATCTTGTGTCCAGCCTAATATTTTTTTTGCTTTAGTAACTTCTGGATACTCATTATCTAAAAGAGGATAAGCAAAATCAGCCCATTTAGCTAAGACCGCAATCGCCTGTTGAATAACCTGTAATGCAACCTTTTCAGAACTTGTCACCATAAAAACTTTTGATTACCGAAACTGCAAAATCTATCTGAACTGGGATAGTAAGCGATCGCTTCTTCTTTTAACCCTTTCCACACAACCCCACCAACAAACGTGCTAAAGCCTGCACCATTGGACGAGATGAAACATCCTCTCCTCGTACAAGGTAATGAACGCTACCAGTTAATAAAGGAGATTGGCTAACAATTTCATCTTCTTTACCCTCACAATCACTATGAAGATTGGCAATGATCTGTATATTCAAATCCCGACAAAACTCTTCCCATAGCGGAACTTCTGACTTACCTCGATCGCCTGCTAAAATCACTGCATGAGTTGCTTCTCGTACAATCACCCGATTTTCATCAGTAATTCTTCCCCCAGCATCAATGATATTCAGAGGTGTATTGGCACTCCGTACCCAACCAGCCGCCTTTTGTGCAAACTCTGGGGTGAACTTGGCTTTATACTCATCTTTGAGTCTTCTGGCTAAATCTGGATCTCGTCGTGCAGCATCAGAAAACCAAGCACCTTCCCCATCTGGACAAGCAGTAATTACATAAGGATAGGGTGCGCCTTCGATCAGAGAAATTGCTTGCTTTAAACCTTCGCGCAAACAAGACTTACCAGACTGTGGAGGGCCACAAAGGACAACTTTAATAACTGATTTGGTCTTGTGCGGTTCGTCCGTTTCAATTAGCTCACCGATTTTGTATGCCGGAGTTTGGGAAACTGCCGTAATGAAAGTTTTATATCCTGGTCTACCAATCTTGGGGTCAAAAACAGCGATCGCACCATAAAGCTGAGATATCTTATGTGCGATTACATAACTAACGGCTACAGATGCTGGCCCATCAATCTTCAGTAATTTTCCTCCAGACAGTTCACCTGATGCCACCATCTCATCTAAACGCGCTGCCGCATCTCTCACTAATTGGTCGCCATTGGCATCTTTACCAAACCCAACTTTCAAAACGTCGCCTTCTAGCCTGATGTGATACGCTGTCATAAAATTTTTTACTAGCTACACCCATCTCCTCCATCAGTCAAATATCAATCTATTAAGTCTCCTAGTTTATACGATGGATTGTGTGTGATAGAAATAACATATTTACCTAACTTGGGATCGTAAAAAGCAACAGCACCATATATATGAGCAAGCTTATGTGCTAGAACAAACGCTACAGGAATAGAAATAGGCCCATTAATCTTTAGAAGTGGCCCTCCCGCGAGTTCTCGTGATGTTGTCATTTCCTCCAATCGGGCTGCGGCATCGCGCACAATCTGGTCATTTTGAGCTGGTTCACCAAAATTTATCCGTAAAATTCCGTCTTTTAGGTCGATTTTGTAAGAACTCATTACCTTTAGATTTATGTGATGCGTACATCATACACGCACTTGGAAGAAGTGTCTTCCAAGATGTTGTATCTTGGTATTATTATTTTTATCGAGACTCGGCTGGTGTCTGAACTAGTTTTTCAAGATATTCCTGACATAGAACTATTGCAGTGTTTAGGACACGGTTATCTCAAGCAAAATCTAATACGAGCAATTCGCTTGTGGGTGTGGTTGCGTTCGTTATACGGCTCCGAAGGAGCATCGCTGTATGGAGATAATCAAGACCGTGTGGTTTTAGACGATTCTTTTTCTTACGCAGACTGGCGAAACGCATTCTTTAGTCCTACACATCCCAAAGGAGAAAAAATTCCTGCCATACATGATTCTCATTGTCCTTGTGCTAAAACCACAGCCCAATGGTTATTCAGCGAAAAAACAGGAATAGTTGCTAGCCAATGGCGAAAATTAATCCTTGCTCACACAGGCATGGGTGAATCTGAACTGGATACTTTATTGCAACGGCGCTTATTTGGCGTAACTCGTCGTTCACTACAGGGTGATTTGGAAATTCTGGCTAAACTCGGCTGGCTTGTATACAAATATCAAAAATACTACCGAGTGTCTGAGTTCCCACCACGCCCTGTAACTACAAAAGATCAGGCAAGCGCTGCTAAAGTCGGTGCTTATGAATTGAGTTTCATGCATGAAGATTTGGTAGGGTTTGCAGAGAATCACTCCCAAAAAATCAATGGAGTACAACGTTTCTTCTTAAAACTCGATTATGTGATTCCTCGTAGCACCTTAGATGCAGTTGATGATTGGCAGTACGAGTTAAGACAACTTTGGGCTAAAACTCCAGTTCCACCCATCAAACTCACTTATGGTAGTGCCAGAATTGCTAATAACGTTGATTGTATCGTTTACCCAGTATGCATCTACTACGTACAGAGGGCAGTTTATCTCTGTGCTTATGGTGAAAGCCCTCAAAAAGATACTGACTGGTACAATTTCAGACTTGACCGCATTCGGAGTTTGGTTGCTCTAGAGTGGACAGACCCGAAACTGCCCTCAAACTTACAACAGCAATATCAAGAGAAGTCTTTACCAAACCCAGATGATATTGCTTTGCAAATGTCTAAAGCATGGGGATTTGATTTCTACTTGCCTTCCCAACTGATGTTACTCCGATTTGACCGCCAGTTCTGCGATCGCTACGTTAAAGGTACTGAACGCCACGATACTTTTGAAGAAATTACTTATCAGCAAGTACAACATTTGATTCAACGTGAAATTAAACAACCTCAACAGCAAGATTTATTAAAAGTCCTTGCCAAACGCTCAAAAACAGATGCTTACTATCAAGCACGTATCCGATATCAAGATAACGAACACAGAGATAACAATCTAGTCATGCGTTTACGAGCATGGCAGCCAAAAGTTGAAGTTTTAACACCTTGGGATTTACGGCAAAGCTTTGCTGCTGATGCCGCTACTCAATTTATGCTTTATCACAATTGACGCAACTATGAATTCATTAAAACTGACTGAACGATTTGAATCAGCTTTAGTCTACGCAACTCGTCTTCATGCTAATCAAACACGCAAAATTAGCGGCGTTCCTTACATTTCACATTTGTTAAGTGTAACGGCTTTAGTTTTAGAAGCTGGAGGTACCCAAGAAGAAGCGATCGCTGCTCTTTTGCATGATGTAGTCGAAGACCAAGGCGGTAAACCCATTCGTGAAGACATCCGTCAACTCTTTGGTGAAACAGTTTTGGCTATTATCGATGGCTGTACTGAGTGGGACACACCTCCTAAACCTCCCTGGCAAGAACGTAAGCAGCAATATTTAGAAAAACTGCGCTATGCTTTACCTTCTGTACGCTTGGTTTCTTTGGCTGACAAACTGCATAATTCCAGATCGCTTTTAGCTGATTGCCAACAATATGGAGATGTCATCTGGACTAATTTTAGTGCCGGTCGAGAAAAAACTTTGTGGTTCTACCAATCATTAGTTCAGGTTTACCAACAGACCGGATCTGATTGGATGACACAGGAAATCGAAAGAGTTGTTAATCAATTGTGCCAGGAAACCCCTGCTTAATCTTTAGATTTTTAATCCCCCTTGCGGGGTAATTGGTTCTGGAAACGAGTTCAGCAGTCATGTCTTGAACCTTTTCTGGCCTGTTTCAGTCCCCGTGAGGGGATTTGGTTAATGGAAACCTTTCCACTTAATTTAGCAAGTAAGTCAATCCACTCTCGTTTCAGTCCCCGTGAGGGGATTTGGTTAATGGAAACGTCCCAATAACCGCCGAACCACCCTACAAGAATCGCGTTTCAGTCCCCGTGAGGGGATTTGGTTAATGGAAACCTTTCCAATCGGCGCAATGTAAAGCTGATGTTGAATGTTTCAGTCCCCGTGAGGGGATTTGGTTAATGGAAACATCAAACTCACCATCTTCTATCCGCTGAAGCGTTGATTCCAAGTTTCAGTCCCCGTGAGGGGATTTGGTTAATGGAAACTTTTTTAGCTAACTCACATTGAGCCTTCCAAACCTCAAGAGGTTTCAGTCCCCGTGAGGGGATTTGGTTAATGGAAACTCCTTTTTACCATTATATTCGCTTTGATGAACTGCAAGTTTCAGTCCCCGTGAGGGGATTTGGTTAATGGAAACATAGTTACTTTCATGTTTTGAGCCTTCATCATTTAGAGTTTCAGTCCCCGTGAGGGGATTTGGTTAATGGAAACCTTGCTAATCTTCAGGCGATTGTGTTGTTTCTTCGTATTGTTTCAGTCCCCGTGAGGGGATTTGGTTAATGGAAACTTTATACCCAAACAATAACGATGGGCAAAACCTATTTAGTTTCAGTCCCCGTGAGGGGATTTGGTTAATGGAAACATCTAGCTATAAAACAACAGACGCCCACGTTGAATGTTTCAGTCCCCGTGAGGGGATTTGGTTAATGGAAACATTATTTAATGCAGGTGTAATTGAAAATCCCGGTAGATGTTTCAGTCCCCGTGAGGGGATTTGGTTAATGGAAACCTTGCTAATACAGGGAGAACTCCGAGAATACTCGGAGGGTTTCAGTCCCCGTGAGGGGATTTGGTTAATGGAAACTGAGCAGACATTACGATCCTCCTTTGTTTAAATGTTTCAGTCCCCGTGAGGGGATTTGGTTAATGGAAACTTAATAAATATTGCTCCCAAAGCAGTGCATTTAAGTCGTTTCAGTCCCCGTGAGGGGATTTGGTTAATGGAAACCGATAGACGGTAACGATATTTATAACGACGTTATTAGTTTCAGTCCCCGTGAGGGGATTTGGTTAATGGAAACATTATATGAATGTTCATCTGTTAGCGTGACGATACCGTTTCAGTCCCCGTGAGGGGATTTGGTTAATGGAAACCATTTTCAATAAATTCTGCAATTGCTTTTGATACGAGTTTCAGTCCCCGTGAGGGGATTTGGTTAATGGAAACCAAGTACCCCAGTAGTTTTAACTGCGGCACAAGTGTTTCAGTCCCCGTGAGGGGATTTGGTTAATGGAAACCTCCTGGAGCTTTGCCCCCAGGAGGCTAGCGGCCTCGTTGTTTCAGTCCCCGTGAGGGGATTTGGTTAATGGAAACTAATCCAAATAATCTTGGATATCTTGAGCTATTTCCAGTTTCAGTCCCCGTGAGGGGATTTGGTTAATGGAAACCTACAGTTAGAAATTTCAGATATTACAGAGTCACACATGTTTCAGTCCCCGTGAGGGGATTTGGTTAATGGAAACCTTTCAATCTTCCACAAAAATAAATCTTTATGATTAATCGTGTTTCAGTCCCCGTGAGGGGATTTGGTTAATGGAAACCATCAAATCTAATAGGAACCTTCATTGCTTTTGTTTCTTCTGAGGTTTCAGTCCCCGTGAGGGGATTTGGTTAATGGAAACTATATTCCTGGCACTATTCCTTATGGATATGGGTAGTTTCAGTCCCCGTGAGGGGATTTGGTTAATGGAAACACTACCCTGTCCTCCCAAATTAGAAAGAATTGTAGGAAGTTTCAGTCCCCGTGAGGGGATTTGGTTAATGGAAACTTTGGATTGTTTGCTCCTGGAGCAATTACTGCTGCAACGTTTCAGTCCCCGTGAGGGGATTTGGTTAATGGAAACCGATAGTCAATTTCGCCCTCAGAGATTGGCTGATGAATGTTTCAGTCCCCGTGAGGGGATTTGGTTAATGGAAACCCCCAAAAATGGGCGTGCTGGTAAATTGCGCTTAGGATAGCCGGTTTCAGTCCCCGTGAGGGGATTTGGTTAATGGAAACATATAGAAAGCGTGACTAAAGACGTACAGCAAGAAGTTTCAGTCCCCGTGAGGGGATTTGGTTAATGGAAACATAGTGCTTGACGGCAACGGGGATTATAGCATAGTGTTTCAGTCCCCGTGAGGGGATTTGGTTAATGGAAACCTATTGACAGCCAAACTATCCGGGTATTATAGTAGAGTTTCAGTCCCCGTGAGGGGATTTGGTTAATGGAAACCTTTGATCCAGTAGAGCGCATCCGATTCATGTTCAAGTTTCAGTCCCCGTGAGGGGATTTGGTTAATGGAAACCGCTCGGTGCTGAAACTGTTACAGAGCAGGCTTCCTGGGAAGCATTTTGGCAGACCTCAAAAATAGGTCGATTTCAGCCGCTCTTATTGCGACTAATTCTCAACTTCCCTTAAAACTGAAACTGTGAAACTATTTACTTGTCAAGGTTCTGACGATTTTGGCAGATCCCCAGGTTTTTTGACCCCGCTTCGACTTGCCAAATATCAAACTGATTCCATAATCATAAGATGTGTATCCATCTATTGTCTATGAGTTTGTGGAGTATTAATCTATAAGCCCGTATTCTCGCTCAATCAAACTCAACAATTTCTCTTCCAAAGCCGTCAAATAAGTACGATTCAGCTTACCCAACGACTGCAACAGACTTTTAACTGTCTCCTCCAGCCCACTCGAATACACCCGACTGATGCGATCGCAAATCACCCGCATCTGCTCACACTCGGCAGGCAGGTAATTGTAAGATTTAAGGTACTGCAAACCAACCGTGTACTCGCTATCCCAGAGTTTTACAGTGCAGCTGAATTCGCCCACATGGTTAACGATACCCCAACAGCCACCTTTGCCTCTCAGTTCGGGATTGTCTTTGGTAATGATTTGGCATACTTCGCCCAGTTGGTAGGTATTGGGTACTTTTGTACGTTCTATGATGCGCTGCACCACATCTTTGACAATTCTGGCTGGCGGCACTTTTCCCCCTGCCTGCTCCACCGCTTGCCGCCATACTTCCTGCTGTTGCGATGGTTCTAGCTTAGTCAGTGGTCGAACTTGGCGTTCGGTTGTAGGCAAAATTTGGGAACCATTGGTTCCCATTTCATCCGATATCTCGTTTTGGGAACCAATGGTTCCCATTTCATCCTGTATCTCATTTTGGGAACCATTGGTTCCCATTATTATGTTGTCAACTACATTTGAAGCAGCTATTAAATAATTTACATGGCGGTGAGTATACGCAAACCGAGAACGGCAATATTCCTCAAACGTCTTGTGGGTCGAGCGGTACAATCTGCGATCGCGCAATTCTGCCAGTGCCTTACCCGCCTCAAAAAACGCTCTTTCCACACGGCGCTCTAGGTGAAGGCGATCGCGCTCCTCCGTTTCGGACAACTCCTCTACTTCAGCAGCAGTAACTGTAATTGTTGCTGAAGCTGGATTTTCTGGATCAAAGATGTCTCCGGCAGAACTAGTGCTTGCTTTTAAATTATTGGATGCAGCAGAGGTAGCTTTTTTGCGCTTAGAGGTTGGTTTATTCATGTTTCCACCTCTTTTAGTTCAATGGCATTTGCTCAAAGTGTGATAGTTAGTTGCGATAATCTCTCCCAAAGTACTCACCAAAAAAACCTGTGGATTAGCAGTAGCATGATTAAATATCACAATCTTCCTCCAGGTTTACACCAAAGGAAACTCCCAAAACTTCTTCGATTTTGCGAAGGTTTTCAATTGAAAGCGCCCCTTTAAGAGTTTCCTTTTCGATGTCGTACCAGTAAGTGCGCGACAAACCAACTTCATCACATATTTGCTCTAGAGACTTACTCGAATCTAATCGAGCTTGCTTAATCCGCTCTCCTAGCCCCTCAATTTCAACTTCTTTGACTTGTCTTATTCGCATTTTTGCACTAATCACACTTACCACCTCCTTAGAGTAAAGCGTTAACTATTAGTTTTACTATACACTACTAACTACTAGTTGACACACTGTAAACTAGTAGTGTACTATAAAGATGTAGAGAAAGCGCCCCCGACTACCAATCTAGAGCGCTTCTCTAATCCTAATTTCAAGGAGTTTAACAATCATGACATATCCGACATACAGCCATCAACAGCTACAACTGAAATCTATTGCTCGGCTCAAGCAAATCTACAGCGAGATTGCCTGCACAGTCGAAGTAAGCGACAAACGCTGTAAGGATGCCTGGATTACTGCGATCGCTGAATATCAAACCAGCAAGATTCAGAAAGTCACCCCTGCTGCCCCCGACGAACAAGCCACAGCCCAAGCCGAACTCGACAGCTACATTGCAACCCAAGCCCAAGCCGTAGCCCCAGAACCCCTCACAATAGTCGAAATCTCGTTTTCTGATCACGAATATTACGCTGATGACAAACTGGTAGCCAGCATCAGCCATGATGACAACCACTTAACGCAACCCTGGGTAGTAATGGTCAACGATAAAGAAGTATTTCGTGCCAATACTCTAATGCGTTGCGATCGCTTCATCTGCACTCACCACAAAGATGGCTCATTACCTGTGCAGGAACAACTTGCAACACCCCCTACGACCGAAAACCAAATCATGGCGCATATCTTCAACCAGTGCCAGAATTACGGGTTTGAAATTCTCGATGATGGCATTTACAACGACAACGGCGTGAAACTGGGGCAAGTCGGATGCACTGACGGTGACTGGTGGGTGATTCAGGGTTATTCAGGCCAGCAGCAGTATTCTAACTCGGTCTATGATGCAGTGCGATCGCTGTCGATGGCAGATACTTCATTTGCAACTGAACCCACTCCTGAATACTTGCAGCATCTCCCATTGCAACAGCTGACTACTGACGAATTACAGCAGTTGCTCTCTGCTGAAGTGGCTAACTGTGAGCAGTTAACCGCTCAAAACTGGCAACGGTTACGGGAGCCTGTAACAGCGTAATTCCAATTCGCAACTCGCAATTCGCAAGTCGCAATTAAACTGCGAATTGCGAACTGGAAATTACGAATTGATATTGCCCTTTCCCCCTCCCCTAATCATTCACTCATTACAAATATGCAACCCACAATATCCATTCCCCAACACTGGGCATACCCTCGCTTTACTTTGGAACAGCGTACAGAACAAGGCACGATTCTAGGACTTTATTACTATCCCTCCGGTACAGAATTAGCTGAACAATTTGATGATGGTTGGCGTTATGCTCTGATGCCTAACAAGAATTCTGACGAGATATCGTACTTGAAAGAAGATCAAATCCAACCGCTCACACCAGAAGAATTATTCCAGCAAATTACCGCAGAGATTGACTTTTATCAACAGCAGATAAGCATTCTCAACCGACAGTTAACCGTATTAACTCAAGGTGCAAACAATGGCTAAGTCTACAGATAACTTTGAGGCTAGAGCCAAGCACCTGCTGCGTTTACTTCAGCTTTGCGATGGCTGTGTTCCATTGCACCGTTTGCAATTCCAATTCTCCGATTCAGTCATTCAAACACTGCTGGATAGAGAAATGGTGCAAGTACAGAATACGGGACGCGGCTTTTTGTTGGAGATTGCCAAGGATTTTTAGGTTATTAATCCCAGGGAAGAAAATCATGATTGATAATATTAATGCACTTCAAACAAGCTGGTATCTCTCTCCACCTTGGTGTGGAACAATTCCATCCGTTGAGGTGAATTTACTGGAGAGAGTATATTTACGAACCACGAGAACATTCGGCTACTGTTGCGGTATGCAATGGAAGTATGAGTGCTGGATTTATTCAATTGATTGCCGCAATGAAATACTCCACGCCACACAAAACCAAATTATCGGGACTGGAGAATTAGAAGCCATCAGTGTACAAAAACCTGCTTTCGTTTTGGGCGAAAGAGTAATGCTCTGCTCTCACGATCAGGGAGCAAAACAACGGCTGATTTTAGGGATTGCGCTGGTGCATAAATCTTGGTTTTACCTTGTTGAATTGGTGTCGCCAACTTTAACTCAATCACGGACTATATCTAATCGTTTCTCACTGGTTGGTGAAAAAAGTTTGGTGCGCGTGAATATCTAATTCTCTCTAATCAACAACGAAAAATTCTCACCCAACTAAAGTTATGTCACAAATTGAAATCGCCGAAATCATCGAACAGATAAAACAAGAGATTCAAATCGACGCTAATGGTCAGGGCAAGGCCAGTGTTCGGGCAGCAGCTAGATTAGCAAATGTTAATGATGCTGGATTGCTCAGAAGCCTCAAAACTGCTGCTGATATTTCTCGCTCTAAACTGGCTGAAAGGCTTATCTACAAAGGCTTTGAAGGTGCTGAGATTAAATCATGGTCTGAGTCCGGTATTCCCGATGTCGCTGTAGCAACCATACTTCATTATTACGGCTATGAAGCTGGTAAGAGATGTACCGCACAAGCAAAATTAGCCTGTGAAGCTTTTGAAAGCATTGGTGTTCGTGCCTGGATTCAAGATTTATTGGGGTGGACAAAACCCACCACCCAACCACAAGAACAACCCACTACACCAGCCCTTCCCCCTGTTGAACAACGATTGCATACTCTTGTCCTGGCAATGAAGACTTTAGCTGAGTTAACTGGTGGCAGACTCAACCCATACATGGAACAGCAATTCAAAGACTATGCCGGGAATCTTCTGGCAGAACACAACAGAAAATTGCTCACTCCTTCAGAAGAACGATGGTTGGGGGTTGTGAACTTTGCAGAGAGCGAACTTGGAAAGAAAGTCCCCCTGAACGGCCCTCACTACCGGGGACATCTTGGGACATGGGTTCGCACGTTTTACCCACAGTTAGGCGATCGCCAAGAAACGCGACTGGTTAACGGTGTGCAACAGCCCATCTATGTCTACGCTTGTCACGAGCCGACTGTTGCGGCTGGGTTGACCAAAGCTATAGAAGAATTCTTCGCTCATCCGAGTCCTGGTGCAGCGCTAAGGCAGGCGGGAGCTTTCGCTAGTAAGAAAGCTGTAGTTACTGCTTAATGGTCATTGGTCATCGGTCATCGGTCATTGGTCATTGGGCATTGGTCATTAGGCATTGGGCATTAGATATTGGGCATTGGGCATTAGATATTGGGCATTGGGCATTGGGCATTGGGCATTAGATATTGGTCAAGCAGAGCGATCGCCGAATCATCAAGAATTAAAACTTTTACAACAAAGGCAAATTCTACCTTGAGGGGAAAGGATATGGAACTTGGAATTTTTCAAAAAGACGCACTCATTGAAAAACTAGCTAAGAAATTCTACGCGATCCAAGGCTATGTAGTCCGTGAAAGCTACCGGATGCAATCAGCTACGCATCCAGCAGAAAGAGCGTGTGTGGCTATGGCTATCATTGCAATCGAAGAAGTTGAATTTGAACTTGCTAACGATGACGATACAGAAATTATCAAATGGCAGCGAGGGCAATCTCTGAGTGAAGAATGTCAATACTACTTTTGCAAATATGAGAAATTTACTTTAACACTATTGACTTCGCCACATACAAATATGACTCGTGTAGAAGTTTATTTAGAGAATACAAAGCTTTACGTTTCTAAAAAAGCAATCAGCCCTCAAGAAGCAACAGAAGAACTACAGGATTTTATCAGCACACTTGCTACACAATTACAAACTTTGAACCGAATTGAGTTTTAGGAGTATCTATGAAAGTCGTAGTTCAAGTAGTAGAAAAAATTATTAGTGAAGCCCACATTCACATTCCTGATGGACTCACAGAAGATGCAATCAGACAGCACATTGTTGGACTTTATAACAATGGCGAAATGACTCCTGATTTAAACATATTTCAGGTTGATTTTGAATCCATCAGCGCAACGATTGTTCAACAACCGCAGGAGGCAGTATGACTGCCACACCATTACTAAAACCCCAGACAGCTATTCTTGAAACTGTCACCCGACATCCTCTGAACTTCTATGAGTCTCCCTCATGGTTCACAACTGAATTACTGCGCCATGTTCCGTTATCTGGTGTCATTGGTGAACCTTGTGTGGGGCATGGAGCGATCGCATCATTACTTCAGGCGTGGCTACACACCAAGCAGATGTGGACGAACGATATTGATCCACATAAATCGGCTGATTACCATCTGGATGCAACACTATCCGAGTCATGGGCTAAGTTTCCCGATTGCGACTGGATTTGTACTAATCCACCATATTCGGAGTTTGCTGCACCAATCATCAAAAATGCCTACCAGAAAGCGCGTATCGGTGTAGCTGCATTCCTTCTGACCAGTTTTCTCGAACCCTGTGATGATCGCGCTGATTTTTTGCAGCAGCACCCGCCGTCACTTGTATTGATTCTGCCGCGCTTCTGCTTTCGGAAAGACAAACGGGGCACTCGTTGGGCTACCGATAACGTTACCATCTCGTGCTTTGTCTGGGACAAACGCGCAACAGGGCAGCAAATTATTATCCGTCCCAAATCAGAAATTATTGGGTTTTACAAAAATCCAGAACAGGCTATTTCACAGGAACGGGCAGAAGAAATTGTTCGGGCGATTGCCAAAGGAGAATTATGCAACAACTAACTTTATTTCCCGAATCTGTTCCTACTTTACCAGTCAACTATTATCCAGAATTTTTGAACAAGGAAGAAGCCGACGAACTCTACCAACATTGCCAAGAACTGCAATGGCAACAAAACACAATCAGAATGCTGGGTAAAACGATGCCTGTTCCGCGCTTAGAGTGCATTTATGGCGATGAAGGCTGTGATTACCTTTACTCTAAAAGCGTACTACTCAAACCACTACCTTGGACTTCAGCGCTAGCTCAACTGCGAGATAGGATTACTGCTGCTACTGGCTACAGCTTCCGCATTGTCATTGGCAATCAGTACAGAAGCGGACAGCATTCTATCGGCTGGCACAACGACAGTGAAGCTTCGATGGGATTTAACCCAGCGATCGCCTCTGTCAGCCTGGGTTCAGTGAGGAAATTCCAGATAAAACCCATCGGCGGCAAACCAACGGATTTCTGGCTCGAACACGGCAGTTTACTTGTGATGCACCCAGGCTGTCAGTCTACACATCTTCACCAAGTTCCCAAGACCAACAAAGTGGTTAGCACACGTATTAATTTGACTTTTCGACCGCACGTAGGCAAAAGCAGATGAGAAGGATAAGAGGGAAAAGGCAAAGGAATTGTTCTCACTCCTTTACCCAACCCCAAAAACCTTTTCCCAGAGCAACGCTGGCTTGGTGACTACTTCATAGCCAATAAGCTCTCACAAAAAATTGAACCGGCGGCATAGGTGCAATGCCGCTTCATTTCCATGCGTCTATTTCTAGAGGAAACATGATTACAATTAGTTCAGAAAACCAGCATTTAACTGAATGGCTCAACAGTTGCGTTGACGAAGAAATCTTCCATCTGAATGTGCGATCGCTTTCTGGGACTTTACCCTACGAATATCTGCTCTACAGTCCCAAAATCTCCCGTCGCAACGATGGACGATTACGCGATCGCGATTTGAAAAAATACCAGCATATTGAATTAGGCGGCTGGTGGTGCAATGGCGTTGACCCCCTCAACAACTACGTCCTGATGATGTGGGGTTGCTTCAAACCCGACCACCCCCGACGCGATCGCCAGAAAATTCACAAATTGATCAAGTACGAGCATCCATACAGAGAAGAGACACGCGCTTTCTTCCTTTTAGTACCGAATCGCATTTGGGTGAAAGTCTCCAATCGTAGCGGTATCCCCATTACTGAAGAAGATTTACAGCATCCCGGTGGTTTCTGGTACTGGGTTTGGAGGCATAACGTACCAGTCACAATTGTCGAAGGTGTCAAGAAAGCAGGGGCATTACTAACTGCTGGTTATGCAGCGATCGCAATCCCCGGTGTTAACGCAGGATACCGCACACCCCATGATGAGTACGGTAACGCTATTGGTAAGCCCTCTCTGATTCCCGACTTGAAACATTTTGCAACACAGGGGCGACAGGTCAACATTTGCTTTGACCAAGACAACAAACCTGAGACAGTCCAGCGAGTCAGAACCGCTATCAGCCGCATGGGTCGGCTGCTGGTAAGTGAAGGCTGTTCGCTGCGAGTGATTGATTTACCATTCGGGGCAGAGAAAGGGGTTGATGATTTTATCGTTGCCAAAGGGCAGCCGGCATTTGACGCACTTTACAATACGGCTGTTGCATTGGAATTGTGGGAGATTAAGCTGTTTACTCTGCTGACTTATCCGCCAGCGATCGCACTCAACCAAAGATTCTTGGGACAGCTTCTCGTCCCGGAAGGTGAAAAGCTGATTATCCTCAAGGCTCCCAAAGGTACTGGTAAAACTGAATGGCTGGCTACTGAGGTGGCCAAAGCCCATGACCAAGAGAGACGGGTATTAATAATCACCCATCGTATCCAATTAGGCGAGGCATTGTGCAATCGCTTCGGTGTTAACTATGTCACAGAAGTTCGCACCTCGGAAACAGGCACATTCTTGGGATATGGAGTGTGTGTAGACTCCCTGCATCAGGAAAGTCAGGCGCGATTCAACCCTAACGACTGGGTGAATGATGTCATTATTATCGACGAATGTGACCAAGTATTCTGGCATTTGCTCAACTCTGGTACTGAAGTCCAGAAGCGGCGTGTGTCTGTTCTCAAAAACCTCAAGCAGTTAGTACAGAATGTTCTAGGGAGTAGTCAGGGAAGGATTTATCTGTCTAGTGCCGATGTTTCCGACACGGATGTGAAGTATGTTTTATCACTCGCTGGAGAATATCGGGTTAATCCGTTCGTAATCGTCAACAATTATCGTCACGTAGCAGGCAAGTGTTACAACTACTCTGGCAGCAACCCGAAGAATTTGATTGCGGCATTGGACAAAGCGATAGCTTTTGGTGGGCATCATTTACTATGTTGCTCTGCTCAAAAGGCTAAGTCTAAGTGGGGAACCCAAGCATTGGAGGAACGTTTTCGTCGGAAATACCCAGAATTGCGAATCCTGAGAATTGACAGCGAATCTGTTGCTGATCCATCTCATGCGGCGTTTGGTTGTATCGCTCACTTGAACGAGATTCTCACCCAGTATGATTTGGTTATCGCCTCCCCAAGTTTAGAAACTGGGGTCAGCATCGACATTCGAGGACATTTCAGCGCTGTTTGGGGGATTTTTCAGGGAGTGCAGCCGGTTAATTCTGTGCGGCAGATGTTGGCAAGGGTTAGGGAGACAGTTGACCGTCACATTTGGGTGAGAGAGTGGGGTATGGGAGTTGTAGGCAATGGTTCCACATCCATCGGAGGATTGTTGAGAAGTCAACACGTCGCAACACAAGCTAACATTGCGCTGTTGTCGGCGGCAGACAATGACGATTACAGCTTTGTTGACCAGAACTTTCAGCCGGAGTCATTGCAGACTTGGGGTAAGCGTGGTTCTGTGATTAACGTCGAAATGCGGCGCTATCGAGAGTCTGTGCTTGCAGGTTTGGTCGAGGATGGTTACACCGTTATCGATGCCGACGATGTTGATGATGACGAGAGTGGGGCTGTAATCGAGTCGGTTAAGGCGGCAAGTGAGCAATTGTATACTGCTGAGTGTCAGGCGATCGCGGATTCTGATGAACTCTCCCCAACCGAACTCAAAAAGTTGCAAGACAAAAGAGCGAAAACGAAAACCGAACGACATCAGCAGCGCAAGGCTGAATTGTCCCGTCGCTACGAAATTGACGTAACCCCTGATTTGGTTGAGAAGGATGACGACGGCTGGTATCCTCAACTGCGGATGCACTACTATTTGACGCTGGGGCGAGAATTTCTGACAACCCGTGATGCTAAACGGGCAAAAGCGCAGTTAGAGGCGGGAGAGAATTCAATTTGGAAGCCAGATTTCAACAAGGGGCAGTTATTACCTGCTGTTTTGTTACTGGAAAATCTAAATCTGTTGCAGTTTCTTACACCAGATGTTCAGTTACGGGGAAATGACGAGAAGATGATGCAGTTTAAGGCACTGGCTGTTCAGCATAGGCACGTTATCAAGAATTACTTGAATGTGACTATCTCTGAAAAACACACACCGATTGCGATCGCACAGAAACTACTTGCGAAGATTGATTTGAAGTTGGATTATGTCGGTCGGTTGGGTAAGCGTGAAAATCGGGAGTGCGTTTACCGGTTTGTTGCCCCTGATGATCAGCGTGATTCAATTTTTGGGCAGTGGTTAAATCGGGATGAAGCGTCAAACTGTGATTCGGTGTCAGTCAGCAATAATATGAGTACAACTACACCAGTCATTGACACCGCCCCCCAGGATATTCCTCAAACACTCACGCCCGTGGAAAGTCCTGTTACTCAAGGATGGAAGGGGCTGAAACTGAAATTGCAGCAAGGCTTGGACAGCGTTGGTTCGTTCTACAATCAGTTAGTCTCCACAATCGGCGAGGCTGTTGGAATTGCTGATGGTGAACCTTACTGGAACGCATACCTGGGGCAGTGGCAGATTTGGGTTAACTTTGGGAGCGGTTGTACGTCTGTGGTGTGCGATTGGTTAGCGGTGGTGGTTAACTGAAATCACACTTTCGACCAAGTTAACTTTGAGCCTGAACCAAAATCGGTAAGGTAATCACAAATTCTGTGACAACGCCTGGGGTAGAATTAACTGCAAGTGTTCCACCGTGTTTTTCCACAATAATAGATTTTGCGATCGCTAACCCTAATCCTGTTCCTTTTCCGACAGCTTTTGTCGTAAATAAATGGTCAAATATTTTTGATTTGACTTGTTCAGTCATCCCTTTACCATTATCAGCAATGGCAATTTTAACTAGATTATTTTCGACTGAAGTTGTAATTGTAATGCAGTTAGGATGAGCTTTATTTTCTTCAAAAGAGCGTCCCTGATTAGATTCATCTAATGCATCAATAGCATTTGCAAGCAAGTTCATAAATACTTGATTTAATTGACCAGGAAAACATTCAACCTGGGGCAAATTACCGTAATTGGTGACAATTTCAATTGCGGGACGTTGTTCGTTAGCTTTTAGACGATGTTTGAGAATGAGAATGGTGCTATCAATGCCTTGGTGGATGTTAAATGGTACTTTGTAATCTCGATCGGCACGAGAGAAAGTACGTAAACTGGTGCTGATGTTTTTCAGGCGATCGCACGCCATAGACATAGAATCAATCATCTTGGGAAAATCTTCTAAACTATAATCCAAGTCGATTGATTCGGCGTGGTCAATGATTTCATCATTTTTGTTGGGTAAACTTGATTGATAAAGCTTTAAGTGTTCGATAATATCAGTAAACGTTGGTTTAGCTTGTTTTAGACTGGCAGCAATAAACCCAAGAGGATTATTCATTTCGTGAGCTACACCAGCGACTAAATTGCCTAGTGCTGACATTTTCTCACTTTGCACCATTTGTAATTGAGCTTGTTGTAAATCTTGCAATGCTTGTTGCAAATCTTCTGATTTTTGCTGCGATTCGGCGAATGACTCCTCTAGCTGTTGGGCATAGTTCTGTGATCGCTCATACAATTGAGCATTTTCCAAAGAAATCGCCGCCTGAGCGCAAAGTAAATTGAGCAGTTCGACGCGATCGCTTGTAAATGCTCCCGTAACTAAACTATTTTCTAGGTACAACACCCCCAGCAACTTCCCTTGATGCAAAATCGGGCTACACAAGATACTCTTGGGCTGCTGACGCATGATATAGGGGTCATTGGCTAAGGTTGGATCGACTGTTGCATTAAGTAGCACAGTAGTCTGCCTGTTGTGCAAGACTTTGTAAATCAGCTTCAAAGGAATATCCTGACTTTCTTCAACCGGAAGGCGCTGCAACACGACTGGCTCTGACCCCAGGGTAATTGACCCTTTAATTAGCAGGCGCGAGTCTCGCAACAGCATGAGTACGCATTTATTAGCCCCGGCATTTTTGATGACGATTCTAAGCAACGATGAAAGTAGTTTATCGAGTTCGATTTCACCGGAGATAGCTTGGGAAGCTTCGAGAATAGCTTTTAAATCTAGGGTATCCGAGACACTGCTAGAGGTAGATGTGACACTCTCCAATGCAAAGATAGTTTCCCTAGTGGAGAACAAAGAACGGGCTTGTTGTAATATGGGAGCAAGTAGTTGAGGATAGCGTCGTTCCAAGTCAGCAACCTTAGCTTTAGCACCCCAGCGAGAATATGCGTAATAAGCTTCAATCATGTAGTCCCCAGCTATGCGCTGTCTGCCCCAGTCGAGGTAAAATTTTGCTGCTAATTCGTTGGCTAAACCTTCTTCTTGAATATAGTCATTTTCTTTAGCACCTGCGATCGCGCGATCGTAGCTATCTCCTGCTTCATAATTCTTGCCTAAAACCCGATGTTGTTCAGCTTCTACTAGGTCGTATTTATGTTGAAAGTTCATCGGTGCGGAAACTGCACGATGGTGGAGTATGGCTTGATTTTTGGAAACCCGCTCCAGCAGTTCGGTTTTGTCTGTGGCTTCGGTATGGGTAGCCAGTGCTGTCAGGGAATCGTAAAAGTAAAAAACTAATTCGCTAATCCCGCTTCCTGCAACTGCTAGGGTTTGACGCACTTCTATTGCATCTTGAATTGCCTGTGGATATTGATTGAGGAGATAGGAAGTAGTCAGGCTATAGACCCAATAATAATGCAATCCAATTAAATCATTAGTAGCGGTGAGTTCGGCGTGTATTTGCTCTGTTTTATTTGTCAAAGTTGACTGGTTTTGACTATTTTGGAGCCGCTCAACTGCTTGTAAAACAATGTAAGAGTAGTTTAAAGATGTTTTGAGATTGAGCTTGGATAGGGTATTTAAATAAGGTTCTGTTTCTGTCACCAAAGTATTTAAATCCTTACCAGTTATATAAACGCACTGACACATATGGTGGACGTGATAGCCTGCAAACTCTGAATCGCCGACTTCCTGGGCTGTCTGGAAACCTTCCCTGTATAAAGCTAAACTGTTGCAAAAATGAGATTTATAATGGATAAAAAATGCGGCCAGGAGAAGATTAACTTTTGGCTGCATAAAACGTGCATTGAGTTTTGCCACTAATTGTGATGACATCTGAGCAAAGTCATAAGCTGTATCCAAATCCCCTAACATCTTGCTCAATAAAACCGCATAGTTAGTGTAACTAAAGGCTGATAGGGAGTTATTGCCTTTCTGAATCGCCAATATAACTTGAGTCAGAACAATAAATGGAAATAGTTGGGAAGCAGAAAGATAGGCTGCACCGGTAACACTAGAAAGTAACTGCATAATTGCCAATGCTTCTGGTTCTGTCATCACCGGCAAATCGAGTAAATTTTCAGCAGTTCTACCATTAAGCAATTCCGTTACCTTTTCTACAGCCGATGTTATATCTGTCGGTGTCGGTTGCTCTGGAAGATAAGTATTAAATTTGGTTAAAGCAGTCTGGGCAATCGCGATCGCCTCTTGAAATCTCCCCTGGGTTGTATAGGCTTGAATCTGGATTTCGTAGGCTTTGACGTATTCGGTCGCTTGGAGATTTGCAGCTAAAATTACCTTTACTCCCTGCTCAATTTGCTCGTAATTACCGCATAAATACGCCGCTTCTGTTGCTCCTTCCTGCAATCCTAATATCAGGCTGGTTTGGGTCTGCCAAGCACCATCAGACAGTAAATTTATACCTGTAGTGAAATATTTGAAAGCTGGTTCGTAAGCATTCGAGGCTTTAGCTTTGCGTCCAGCAATTAGATTAAGTTGGGCAAGATTATCTTTTTCCGATTGGTCAAGGATAATTGCGATCGCCCTGTTCCAATGGTTGACAATCTCGAAAATCTTGGCTTCTAGTTCGGTGTCTGGGGTGCTTTGTCGCAGCAACCGAGCGATCGCTAAATGAGTGGACTGTTGTTGATCTTCTGGAATCAAGGAATAGGCCGCTTGTTGAACGCGATCGTGTAAAAATTTATAGGTAACAGGTTGTTGATTTTCTTGTGTAACTACTTGGTTTTCTTGCCCAACATAAAACTTATAAACATCGCTAATTGGTAAAATCAACCCTTCTTGTAATGCTTTCCACAAAGCAGTAGCCGTTTCGGCTTGGCATTGTTGTGAAACAATTGCCAAAGTTGCTAAATCAAAAGAGTTGCCAATACAAGCAGATAACTGCAAGACATTTTGAGTTGATGGTGGCAGTTTTTGCAATTGAAAACTCATAAAAGCCACAACATCATCTGTAACCGATTGAGTCGTTACTTGTGCAATGTCACATTGCCAAAAACCTGAAGTAAAATCAAATTGAATGAGATTTTCTTGATGCAATGCTTTCAGAAACTGGGTTGCAAAAAACGGATTACCTTGAGTTTTTTGATATACCAGTTGAGAAAGAGTCCATGCCAAATCTTCTGGACATTTGAGTGTTTCAGCAACTAGCTGATTGACTTTTATTTGACTCAATGGTGCTAACGTAATTGTATTAATCGTTGCTTGGTTTTTTTGACTTTCATTCAAAGTCAACATTAATGGATGTCCCGGATCTACTTCATTATCACGGTACGCACCAATTAAGAAAAGATGATTTGTATGAGCCATCAATAGCTGGATTAACTTCAGTGATGCTGAATCTGCCCATTGCAAATCATCAAGGAACATTACTAAGGGATGTTCTGCACTGGTAAAGACTTGAGTAAATTTTTGAAATAATAAATTAAATCTATTTTGTGCTGCTGTTCCTGATAATTCTATGGCGGGTGTTTGTTCACCAATAATTTTTGATAATTCGGGGATGACTTCAATAATTACCTGTCCATTTTCGCCAACGGCTGATAATACTTTATTTTTCCATTCCAGAATTTGAACGTCACTTTCTGTTAGCAATTGCTCCATCAAATCCCGGAAGGCTTGGACAAATGCAAAGAAGGGAATATTGCGTTGAAATTGATCATATTTTCCTTTGATAAAATAACCGCGTTGCCGCACAATTGGTTTATGAACTTCGTTAACAACTGCTGTTTTTCCAATCCCTGAAAAACCAGCTACCAGCATCATTTCTGTTGCACCGAGACAAACTCTCTCAAAGGCTTGCAGTAGGGTTTCAACTTCGGTTTCTCGTCCATAGAGTTTATCAGGGATGATGAAGCGATCGCACACATCCCTTTGTGCAATTTCAAAAGCGTTTATTACACCATTAAGTTGTAGCTGATGTAAACAATTTTCTAAATCAAACTTCAGTCCCAACGCACTCTGATATCTATCTTCCGCATTCTTTGCCATCAATTTCATCACGATATCTGAAATCACCTGCGGTATCTCATCTCTGATAACTAAAGGAGGTTGTTTTGCAATATGAAAATGTACCAACTCCATTGGATCGTTTGATTGAAATGGCAAAACTCCAGTAAGTAACTCGTAGAAAGTCACACCCAGAGAATAAAAATCAGTTCGGTAATCAATCCCCCGATTCATTCTGCCCGTTTGTTCTGGGGAAATATAAGCAAGTGTCCCTTCTAAGACATTGGGGTTGATGAGTGTCTGCGTTTCTCGTGGTAGTAAGGAGGCGATACTAAAGTCGATTAATTTAACTTGTTTGGTTTCTGGATTAATTAAAATATTGGCAGGTTTGATGTCTTTATGAATAATTCGCTCCCGATACAATATATCTAAGGTGTTGCAGAGAGCGATCGCAATTCGTAAAAACTCTTCACTAGAGGCGATATATCGCGTCTGGTCAGAGGTGAAATAATCTTTGAGAGAAATCCCGCCAAAGTCTTCCATCACCAGCGCATAGCCATTTTGGTACGCTTGGAGGCTATGAGTTTGAACGATCAGGGGTGAGTTGAGATTTTTGGTAATGGTGTACTGATTGCGAAACGACAAGAGTTCAGAGAAGCTGGGATAAGGATTTTTTAGCAGTTTAATCACTACTGGTAATGAGTCAGTCTCTCGATAGCCTCGATAGACAAGGGTTCTGGAACCATTGTATAGTTCTTCAGTGATGCAATATCCGGGAATACTGACTAAAGTGCTAACCATGCTGCTAAATCCTGAATATTTCCAGATTTAGTATTCCCAGATATTTGAAGTTATTTACCAAAAACCGCCAAAAATCATACCGGAATTTCAATGATAAATTCACTACCTAGACCCAGACCAGAGTTAAAACTCAATTTTCCGCCGTGGGTTTCTTCCACAATTTGACGAGCGATCGCGAGTCCTAATCCTATTCCTTTACCAACAGCTTTTGTCGTAAATAAATGGTCAAATATTTTTGATTTGACTTGTTCGCTCATCCCCTGACCATTATCAGTAATGGCAATTTTAACTAGTAGTTCGCCTTTTGGTGCTTTGACCGTCGTTGGAGGTCGCGGCGGAATCGGCAAGTCCACCTGGGCATTAGATATTGGCATTCGGGCTGCTGCTAGCGGCTTAACAACCGCTTATTTCGCTTTAGAAATCTCTGCCTCACAAATGGTCAAAAAGACCCTCTCAAGGCTGGCAGCACCCAATGTTCCTGCTGATCTGCTTTTTAAACGCAATGCACTCCGGGAATCTCACTGGAATCATTTGGCTCAAGCTTGTGCTGATGCGATGGCATTACCATTTTGGTTAAATGACAACCCCGTAATCACCACATCACAAATCAAAGGTGATTTGCAAGATATACAAGCTCGTTGCGGTTCAGTCAGTTTGGTGATTGTGGACTATGTGCAGTTGATTGAACCAATGCGCCGTGAACGTGGGGAAAACCGCGTGCAAGAAATTGACTCCATCTTGAAACAACTCAGGGCGATCGCTAAACAATTCAATTGTGCTGTCTTGGGTTTAGCGCAGTTAAAAAGAGAAGTTGATTCTCGCTCTGAAAAGCGTCCAACCAAAGCAGACTTTCGAGAATCGGGAGGATTTGAACAGGAGGCTGCTGTGATGTTGGGTTTGTACCGGGAAGATTACTACGACAAGCAGACTACTCAAAAAGGCATTTTTGAAGTCTCAGTTTTGAAAAGCCGGTTTAGTAGTGAAACGACTGTTAATCTCTTGTTTGATGAAAGATTTGGACAGTTTAAAAATTTGGCTAAATCTCAGTATTGAACATATAGCTGAATAATAAAAAATCTTGAACTAATTAACTGCAAGATTCAACAAAGTACCGTCTTTTTGAGTAAAATCTGTTACATGAAAGAATTGATTTTTGGAGATAAGTACATTGAAACCAGTAACAATTATTAATTTTGGCTGGAGCAAAAGTAAGCATCGGGAAGGATTATCTTTAGATCAGATGCAAGCGTTTGATTTAATCCATGACTGGTATGGTTCTAACCCTGATATGCCATTTGTATTGCGCGGTTATGCAGGTACAGGAAAAACGTTTTTAGTACAGCGAGTAATTCAATCGTTTCAGGATTGCTTCAAAACACGAGACTTAGATAAAAATAAAAATAAAAATAAAAATGTTGGTTTAAGAGTTGCTTTGTGCGCTCCAACGCATAAAGCAAGACATGTATTGGACGCAATGGCTCAAGAGGCAGGTCTTACTGTACATATCTCAACTCTCCACAGCTTACTTCATGTTATGCCTGGAGGAGAATATGATGAAAATGGAAAGCAACGACTCAAACCAAATACTTACTCTAGAGAGCCTTATTATCACGAATTTGACTTAGTAATAGTTGATGAAGCTTCCATGTTAGGGCAAGAACTTTTTAAGTTAATTCCTTCGCGGACTCCTACTATTTTTATGGGAGATCCAGCACAATTGCCACCGATTGAAGATAATGTTGATTCTTCGCCAATCTTTCAGTTGCCTTTGGGAATGGAATTAACACAAGTCATGAGGTACGAGGGGGCAATCGCTACTTATGTAACTGCACTCCGCCAAAATTTAAATTCTCAATTTCCACCACGATTACAGAGCGAGGGTAATATTGAGAAAATGCAATTTGATACTTGGATAGCAGCAGCTATTGATGCTTATAAGTTTTCTCGCTCTTCAGCCAAGATTTTGGCATGGACTAATAATCAAGTTAACAATCTGAATCAGCAAATTCGAGCTGCACTTTATCCGGGTGCTGAACCAATAGAGATTGGAGAAATTCTCTTTGCGAAAGAACCTATTTTTTTAAATGCCGACTCTGGGGAGCAAAAAGAAATTTTTATGCATTCCTGTGCTGAATGCGAAGTAAGAGATTTTAAAGAATACTCTGGCAGTAGACATCATCTAGTGCATAGTCCGTTTAAAACTTATCGGATTGAAATCAAGAATGATCTGGGTAAAGAAGCATCCCTATCAATAATTCACCCTGATTCTTGGGATTTAATTAAATATGCAGTAAATAATGCCAAGAAAGAAATATTTCAGCTAACTGCAAACCAAAGAAGCTATGCTTGGCGAGAATATTACGAGTTCTTAGAGACTTACAATTTATTAGTGAAAGGCAGCTTGATGAATCGATTACAATACGGTTATGCAATTACTGTACATCAATCTCAAGGGGGAACATTTACTAATTGCTTTGTTGATACATCAAATATTTTTGGCTGCCGAGATAATGTGATGCGGAATAAGTTATTGTATGTTGCTTATAGTCGGGCTTCGCAACAACTTTACTGCTATAGTAAGTGGTAAAATTAAAAATTTTATCCAAATCCTGAATTAGGATACATTCTCATGTCTAAACACCTCATTAGGAACATGAGAATGAGAATGCCTTTATTTCTAAAAAGCACTTTCCTTTCATTTTCAGGCTAATAGTAATCAAATTAACTATTACATTACTACGAAAATATCAGAATTCCAATTTAAATAATTAGATTTATTTTTTGGAGCATCCACATGAAAGCGCTATCTGTTCGTCAGCCTTGGGCATGGGCAATTATTTTTGCTCTAAAGGATATTGAAAACCGTGGCTGGCCAATTCATTATCGCGGCGACATTCTGATTCACGCAGCCAAGACTTGTACCAAAAAAGAGTACCAGTTAGCGGAAGAATTTTGTCAAAGCATGGGGGTAGTAATCCCAGAATTAATCTCTCTACGTCGCGGCCAAATCATCGGTATGGTCACAATAGTGGATTGCAAGTTTTCACAAGTTGCGTCTGGCTGGGGGATGCCTGAGCAGTACCACTGGAAGCTGGAGAATCCACGCGAAATTACACCAATTCCTTACATTGGGCGGTTGGGAATTTTTGAAGTGCCTGATGATTTGGTCATGGAGGTGGCTGCATGACTAAAACAGTAATGGTTAAGTTCTCTGCAATACCCGAAAAATTCTTAGAGGACGACCTTGAAGCCCCACAAATTCATAGTCAAGAATACCTCTACCCGTACATTAAAAAGAAAAAATTACTTCACGAAACTGAAGTACATCAAACACCTTCTGGTTCTACTGCACCAGTGGACGTTACGTTATCTCCAACACCCGAAAAATTCTTAGAGGACGACCTTAAAAGCATACGAATTCATAGCCAAGGATGCCTATATCCGTACCTTGAAAAGAAAAAGTTACTTGATGGCTCAATAGTTTTTTACCCACGAGTTATAGGCCAACGTGACCCAGACAACCCGACTCAGTGGCGATGGGGTTTTAACTGGGAAGAACGAGTTGATGGAGTATGGAAAGGCAAAAGTATAGGCTCAATTCCCCCTGGTGCTGTCCCAATGATTCGTCTAATGCAACAACAGGGGGCAATTAGGGAAGATATCATCGCCTTTATCAAAAAAGCGAAAACCAAAAAGACATCGCCAAAATTGGATGTCTGCAAAAATTTTGATAACACAAAATTAAAACCAGTTCTGCCAGATGATGCTCCGATCGCTGTAGTACTTTTCGCGGGTGGCGGTGGGATTGAAGCGGGGATGGTGCAAGCGGGGATTCGTCCAGTCATTGCGGTGGAATTCGACCCCACCAAACCAGACTTGAGCAGGGCGATCGCCAAAACCCATCACCGCAACTTTAGCAAGTACGGCTGTAGAATAATCCAGCTAACAGTTCAAGAAGTAGCACGGTTAGGATTTCTAGGTTTTCCCCGCCGCCCCGACTACCTCCATGCCTCCCCAGTGTGCGCCAACTTCAGCCAAGCTCACACTGCCAAAGCAGGTAAGGGTGGTGAAACTCACGACGATCTGAGTGCAGCGATCGCAGTAGCAGAAGCCATCCGACAGTTACAGCCACGGGTGTTTACGCTGGAGAATGTGCCGCGCTATCAGAACAGTCAGAGTTTCAATATCATCCTGGATGTTTTGGAGCAAGAGGGGTACTCAGTCGATTACAGCGTGGTCAACATGGCCGACTTTGGGTTGCCCCAGGCGCGGCGGCGGTTAGTTCTGGTTGCAAGTAGGGGTTTTGGCGTTGCTTTACCCACTTACAGAAAACCAATAGGTTGGTACGATGCCATTGCCCATCTCATTCCTATGATGACTGATTCCCAACTACTGCCCAAACAACAGCAAGCGGTAGAGAAATTTCTGGCAGCTAACGAACCAACACCACTGCTGATTGAACGAGTCGGAGGGCGAAAAGATGTGAAATACAAGCCCGCACATTTACCTTACAATACGATACTGCGATCGCATTTCACAGATCACAAAGGTTGCAACCGTAGTAAGTTCGCTGATATCTGGTTGCCGGATGGGATAGTCAAATCCTTGTCTATTGAAGGGGCTGCAATCTTGCAAGGGTTTCCCGGTTGGTACGAATTTCCCAACGAGACTGCTACGGCTGGGTCAATCATCGGCTATTCCGTACCACCCATTTTTGCCGCGCAGTTATTTACTCAAATACAGAAACAATTATCAGGAGCATTTTTATGACAAACCGAGAGCAACTCACTTGAAATGTGTTGCTACAGGTAAGGAAGAGGACAACCAACAAGCAGGGGACAGAAAAGAAGAAGCACAGAGGTTGTGCGGTGAGAGCGAATTACCGCCTTCCGCCTGCTTTAATGGTTTTCTTTCCTTAGCGACAGTTTACATCTGGGTTCGCAGAAATTTATTAGTAGGATAGATTCATAGCTGCCTTCAGCAAGAACTGCCCTCTGCCTTTCTCAATGAGTTATCTCAAAAAGATTAAAGATAAGTAATTCGGATTAACTACCAACAGTTTTGAAATCATTTTAGTTAAAATGCCCTAATTAAAGTGCCTAGAGTTGGCGTACCTAAAACTGAAGAGGCTAAATTCCCTGGGATATTCCCATCAATTATCCAGCAGTCAATCCCTAAACTAGAAATAGTCAAAAACTCCTCAACTTTCTTCGCCATCCCGCCAGTAACATCTACTGATTTGCTCTTGCCCAAGAAAGGTTTAATCTGAGAATAGTTAGCTTGAGTAATATTGGAAACTACTTGCCCATCTTGGTCATATACACCTGCATAATTCCCAACATTTATTAGTCTAACTTTAAACTTACCTTGAAGATAGAAGTATTTCGCTAGTTCTGCAAGCATTGCATCTGTCGAAAAGACAGTACCACCAATAGCTTTATCTAGAACGACATCACCAAAAATTAAAGGAATCAAACCTGCTTGTAGACTACTTTCTATTACACTAAAGTCACTCTTCAACAGTTTCTTATTATGAGTTATTGTCATAGTAATAGGTGGCAAACTTACCACTGGTAAACCTGCTTGTAAAAAACTTTTAGCTAGTAGGAAGTTTAAATCTAAAGCATCTTGGTGAACTAAGCAGAACCCTAGTTTTTCTTCATCACATGAAAAACCATTAATTGTATTATATTTATTCGCTGATTGGTGGGCGAAAGAACCAGCACCGTTACCAATAATCAGTTTCAGATTAGGATTTTCATGTTTGATTAGGCTCACTTGCTCAACCAGTTGTGTTATAACTTCTCTTCGAGCAGTATAAGGTTTATCCTTGTCAGTAATTAAGGAACCTCCTAGCTTCACCAATACTAATTCCATAATCAAATATTAAATGAGGAAAGATAAAAACTTATAAAAACTAATCCTAGACAAAAAAAATCAAAATTGCTAATCCAACGAGAATTCCCCAATATGGTAACTCGCCCGCTCATTGCTAACATCGCTATGATTATCTGATTCAATTGCCGCATGGTCATAGCATTTATTTGCGGTAGCAAGCATTGTAAAAGTGATAGGATGTCGAACATGGGCGAATTGTAGCTTTTGACTTGTCGTTGTGGAAGACAATAACTCTACTACATCAGCCCTCTCCCTTTATACTCTTTTTTTGGCACAGGTATTGCCTGATGTGTCGGGTTTGTTCTAAGCGTTTCCTAGAATAGCATCAGATGATCCCCTGAACTCTCTGAATATCCCGTCTTATTCCTGCATTCGCGCCAATTTCTGCAAGTCAAGTTTTGATATGAATAATACTTACCCAGTCACCTCCTTCAGAGCCATTTCCACTAAATCGCTCAGGAACACCAGGCCAAATATTGTTACCATCCAATGCCTGAATCTTGCTAACTGTTAATTTATTGTTATCTAGTTTAAG
The DNA here is from genome assembly GCF_963920915.1 of Nostoc sp. PCC 9305. Lineage (NCBI taxonomy): Bacteria > Bacillati > Cyanobacteriota > Cyanophyceae > Nostocales > Nostocaceae > Nostoc > Nostoc sp. PCC 9305. Next base: position 2,195 of record NZ_CAWUDN010000045.1, on the reverse strand, counting down.
AATGTAAATTTTACCTCCATCGACTAACCGCCATTTTAAATTTTCTTTTTCCGTAAACAAAATAATATTTGGGGAAAGGGAAATTCCTTTTTCTTGAAATTGCTGACGTAATCCATCAGGAATCATCCCTTTATTTAAATCTCCTTGTAAATTAAATTTTTCGCTATCAAATAATGGCTCCTCATTCATAATCCAGTCGCCATGCAATGAGACAGTAAACTGATAGATATTACTTTGGTAAAAGACAGCTTTTTGCGACCAATCATCAGGTGTAATTAATCTAACAGCTTCTGTATAAGCAGTATTTTCACTTGTCAAAGATTCAACTTCTGTAATTAGATTGATATTACTATCTAATATATTATTGCCCATTGCCCAACGGATAGATTTTATTTCAGTTTTTGTAACTTGAACTGGCTCAACTTTCATTGGCAATATATAAAATACTTCACCTTTCAACACATTATCCGTATGAGCTAAAACAGATATACTACTCTTATGTAAACTATCAATTCTTACTGGTTTTTGAAATTGAATTACTAAACCTAGTTTAGTAAATAAATTTCTCAAATCCTGAGATTTTAAATTAAATAATTGATCCTCTGGGACATTGTTATAATTTTCCTGTGCTTCTGCAATAGTAGCTTCTAAAACTTGATCGTGATGCCAACTAGCATTGATTATGCGATTGAATTCTGTTATTGCTTGTGTAGTGGTTTCTTTCTGATTAATAGGCGTTGCAGGATTTTCCTGAGAATTCGCTAGTATAGGATTATTATCTTTATTACTTATAGGTGATATAGTGCTTTCTTGACTACCAATCTTTCTTCGGCAATCATAAACTGTTACATTATTAGGATTACCTAAAAATACTGCTAGAGGTGCATAATAATGCGCTATACCATGCGGTGGTTGAGGTTGAGGCTCTAATTTTCCTTCTTTGTTTTTTTGTTTGGGCCATTCTACATTGCCAGTAGCTGTTCGGACAGGAATTAACCAATAATCACCTACTTGATAAAAGTTATTCTGAGTATCTGCTTGAAATTGAATCTCAATTCCATCTTCAAGGGGGAACCATTTATTACTCCCTTCAGATAAATTTACTTCGACTTCTTTAGAGTCCCAACGGCGTAATAGAGGGTGCTTTTCTGGAAGCAATGTGTTGCTCTTGCTATCTCCTGAGAGAATTACTTGATTCTCAATGCGATCCACTTGCTCAACTTTTAGTAATTGGCGATCGCTATCTCCAAGTATATAATCATCATTGATGATTTCAACCCAATCACCTGCTGATAAACTAGAATTTTTGTCTTTTCCTAAATGTTCTAGCTTGAATACAAGTACTGAGGAATTTTTCTCAGTAGATGTCACAATAGGAAAAACAATTGAGCTATTTTCGCGTGACCAAACAAATGATAGTTGATTAGTGTTTTTAGCAGTAGAAACTCTAAAAATTTCCGCACGATAAAGATGGTTTTCAGCACCACGAAATTTGGAATTAAACGGAATAACACATGGATCGTTTATTCCTGTAGAACTAGGCTTTGTAATTCTGGCAATAATTTCGCCTTTTCCAGGCTTCAATAATTCTTGACCTAGCACACTCTGAAAATAATCACGATCCTTACTAACTTGTTTGGCAACCGTTTCAATATCTTGATTATCTTTTAATTGTTTGAGCTTGACTTGCCAAACTAACTTAGAGCGAATTGCTGTATCTGCTCCCCCTAAAGCAACTTCACGAATATTAATTTTGCGATCGTCACGATCTTCAATCGGGGTTATCTGTCGTTCCCAAACATCAAGATAAGCAAGATATGCTGCTCCATTTAATTGAACTTTACAAGTATCTGTGGCTTCCGGCGTAAAATCTGGCTGATGAGGATAAGATACAAGTTCCTCATTTTCACAAAGTATACCATCTACATAATAGTTGCCTTTGCCAATTAAATACTTTTCAGATTGAAGTAGTTGCTTTAGTTCTTGTTTTTTTCCCTCACTGAGATTGTTAATATTATTAATTTGCTCGTCCGTGGCGATAAATTCAAAGCCACAATTCTGCTCTGGGCCACCTTGTAGTCCAAATATATCTTTGGCCAAACTTTGCAGGCGATTTAGTAAAATTGATGTCTGTTCGTTAAAGTCTGCATCTAATTGCACTCTACCTTGTTGCATCAATACTCGAAGGAAGTGCT
>NZ_CAWUDN010000044.1:0-61505 GCF_963920915.1 Nostoc sp. PCC 9305 | reverse complement strand
TAATTTTAAGTATTTTGTCTGTTTGTTAAGAAAGATGCGGGTAATGGATAGCCGCTTGCGGGGCTACGGTGTACACACAAGTCAAAAAAAGTTTGATTTTCCATTGTTCTATCGTTTATCTCGAACACAAGCTCTACATGGGAATGCTCTTCGTGGAGGCTCTGCCTCCAATCTGGCATTGAGTCTCTGACTCAATGAATGCATTCCCAGCCGGAGACTGGGAACGAGGAAAGTCTTATCAAGCTAGGTTTTTAGGACTTGTGTGTACACCATAGGCTCTTCGGGAGGGGAGACAAAGCGTAGCTTTGGCGGGGTGGGGTTCTTTCTTATTTTTGATTTATGCAAGAGGTCTAATCTGCTGTAAGTACAAAAGTGTTAATAGATGGCAAGAAGCGATCGCACTTTGGCGATCGCTTCCCTTTATGATCCAAAAATGCAAACTTTTCCTACACTACATATCCCTTTTGTCAACTAGAAGCTTTCACCGCTGCTTCTGCTTGAGAATGTAACAACAAACCGTATTCTAAACCCTCTACCACCGCTTGATAGGAAGCCGCCAAAATATTGGTGGAAACCCCTACCGTCGTCCAGCGTTGACGACCATTGCCTGATTCTACCAACACACGAGTTTTCGCCGCAGTGCCCGTATGTCCGTTGAGAATTCGCACTTTGTAATCTGTCAAATCAAAGGTTGCAATTTGGGGATAAAAGTTCACCAAAGCCTTGCGTAAAGCTGCATCCAAAGCTGCAACGGGCCCGTTACCTTCCGCCGCCTCCAAAATATTTTTCCCGTCAACAGCGACTTTGACTGTAGCTAGGGCATTGCTAGTTTCTTTCCCCTCAATCAAGTCACAGTGGACTTGAAAACCTTTGACTTCAAAAAACTTTTGGCGACCTCCCAAAGCTTCGTGCATCAACAGTACAAAACTGGCTTCTGCTGCTTCAAATTGAAATCCTTCACTCTCCAAATCTTTGAGGCGCTGGAGAATTTCTCTAGCCTCTGCCTTTTGCTGATCCAATTCAATGCCAAAACTGCGGGCTTTGGCTAAAACATTGCTCAGTCCAGACTGTTCCGAAATCACAATGCGGCGACGATTCCCGACTTGTTCCGGCTGAATGTGTTCGTAAGTTAGGGGATTACGTTCCACCGCTGATACATGAATACCGCCCTTATGAGCAAAAGCCGAACGTCCCACAAAGGGAGCGTGTTCATCTGGCGCAAGGTTGACAACCTCACTCACAAAACGACTAGCTTCTGTAAGTTGTGTGAGCTGGTCTTCTGTGATACAACTGTAACCCGCCTTCAGTTGTAAATTGGGAATTAACGAACAGAGGTTAGCATTACCGCAACGTTCACCATAACCATTAATTGTGCCCTGTACCATCTTTGCCCCTGCCATAACGGCGGCTATTGCGTTAGCAACCGCCATTTCCGAATCGTTATGAGTATGAATTCCAATTTGCGGGATTGTCCTTTGTCCTTTGTCCTTCGTCATTGGTTCTTGACAAATGACTAATGACAAATGACTAATGACATCTTGAACAATTTGGCTAATTTCATGAGGTAAAGTGCCACCATTGGTATCACAGAGGACTAGCCATTCCGCACCAGATGCGATCGCAGCCTCTAATGTCTGTAAAGCATAATCTCGATTGTGCTTATAGCCATCAAACCAATGTTCGGCATCGTAGATAATGCGACGACCTTGAGAACGGAGGTACTCAATGGTGTCGCGAATCATCGCCAAATTTTCTTCTAATGTCGTCTTGAGTCCGGTTGTTACATGTAAATCCCAAGACTTGCCAAAAATCGTTACCCAGCGAGTCCCCGCCGCCAAAATATCCTGTAGCATCGGTTCGGTGGCGGCAGTGGAGTTTGGGCGTCGAGTCGAACAAAAAGCGACAATTTCAGCTTGTTTGAGCGGATCTTCTTGAAGTTGCCAGAAAAATTGTACATCCTTGGGATTGGCACCAGGCCAACCACCTTCAATAAAGGGAATTCCCAGCTGATCGAGTCTACGGGCAATGCGTAACTTATCTTCTATCGATACAGATAGCCCCTCGCGCTGAGTGCCATCCCGTAATGTAGTGTCATAGAGCCAAAGTTGAGGTGAAGAATTTGTGGTCATAAAACTGGGACCGACGAGACAACTTTCGAGGCAATGTGTCAATATACAACAAAAAGCCAGTTTGGCAATTTAAAAATGCCTAAAGTAATAGCTGAAGGTAAAACAATTGATTGCGAGCATGGAAGCAATCTCCGCAAGATTTTGCTGCAAAATGGTATTAACCTCTACAATGACGGTGCTAAGGTAATAAACTGTCGGGGCATTGGCAGTTGCGGTACCTGCGCGGTTAAGGTAGAGGGCAAAGTATCAGCAGCGAACTGGCGCGATCGAGCGCGGCGTTCGCTTCCTCCCCATTCTCCTACAACAGACTTGCGTTTAGCCTGTCAAACTCAGGTTTTAGGCGACGTGAAAGTGACAAAGTTTGATGGATTTTGGGGACAAGGTTCTCAAATAGTGTGGACACCAAAAGGTTAAAAAGGAGTTAAGACAACATGGGTAGATGGACACCCTTAATTTTAATGGCTGGCGGTTTAGCCATTCTGCTTGGTACATTACTGGGCATCAACTTTCCGATGGGCGTACAAACTGCTAACGCTCCCAGCGACAAGAAATCAGAAGTCCTACCAGCTAATATCAATGTTAATAGCAGTGCTGGCAGCAAGAATGAAGAAACTGCAACAGAAGGAAACGAAACAACTGAAACAAACGAAAATAGACGCGGTATTGTAGCTCCAAGACCTGACAACAGGAGTAACGTTGCCCAGAATTCTGGCGATAACTCAACTGACAGTACAACAGACGGCAATACAGATTCTTCAGAAACAAGCACACCATCTAGCGATACAAATCAAAGCAACGAACCAATTCGCGCCTTGTGGTAACGATCAGATCCGTCTTCAGACCCGTCTTTAGTTACAAGTTATAAGTTATAAGTTATGAGTTATGAGTTATGAGTTATTAGTTATGTACTAATGATAAATGGCTAATGACAGATGACTAATGACTAATGACTAATGATTAGTGAGACTGTGATTATTGGTGGCGGCGTTATTGGTTTAGCGATCGCCATTGAACTAAAATTGCGCGGGACAAATGTCACCGTGCTTTGTCGTGACTTTCAGGCTGCCGCTACCCACGCCGCCGCCGGGATGTTGGCACCAGATGCGGAAAACATCCCTAATGGGGCAATGCGTTCCTTGTGTTGGCGATCGCGTGCCTTATATCCCGATTGGACGCGCAAATTAGAAGAACTGACCGGCTTAAATACTGGCTACCGTGCCTGTGGTATCCTTGCACCCGTGTTTGAAGAGGCAGGGGGGCAGGGGAGCAGGGGAGCAGGGGAGCAGGGGAGCAGAGGGGAAAGTCTTTCCTCCTCATCTCCCTCATCCCCGGCTTATTGGTTAAACAAAGAGGCAATTCATCAATATCAGCCAGGATTGGGAGCCGAGGTAGTTGGTGGCTGGTGGTATCCTGAAGACGCGCAAGTTGATAATAAGGCTCTAGCTCACGTATTGCGGACGGCAGCTGAGTCTGTTGGTGTTGAACTCAGAGACGGCATTACAGTAGAAGCATTTTTACAGCAGCAGGGACAAGTGCTTGGGGTGCAAACCAATGCTGGAATAATTCGTGCCGCGCACTATGTTTTAGCTTCAGGTGCTTGGTCAAATGAATTGTTACCGCTACCCGTGCTACCTAGAAAAGGACAAATGCTGAGTGTGCGGATACCAGAAGTTTCGCCGGAATTGCCTTTGAAGCGGGTTTTGTTCGGGCAGAATATTTACATCGTACCAAGACGCGATCGCCTGGTTATTGGCGCAACCAGTGAAGACGTTGGCTTTATCCCCAACAACACCCCAGAAGGTATTCAAAAATTACTACAAGCTGCTATCCGGCTGTATCCCCAATTAAAGCATTATCCCATCCAAGAATTTTGGTGGGGATTTCGCCCAGCCACCCCTGATGAATTACCCATCCTGGGCACTAGCCACTGTCAAAATTTAACCTTTGCTACGGGTCATTACCGCAATGGAATTCTACTTGCGCCCGTAACAGCCGCTTTGATTGCCGATTTAATCTTAGAACAAAAATCTGACCCCCTACTTGCTGATTTTCACTATTCGCGCTTCCAGTCCCAGTCATCTACCTCCACCCCAATGCTGACTCACTCTGCCAATTTCTCTAACGGACATCACTCTGCTATATCCCCACTCCCCACAGACGCGATTAATCGCGTCTCTACCGATTCCCCACTGATTATCGCTGGCAAAACCTTCCAATCCCGTTTGATGACGGGAACTGGTAAGTATCGCACCATTGAGGAAATGCAACAAAGCATCGCCGCCAGTGATTGCCAAATTGTCACCGTGGCAGTACGAAGGGTACAAACCAAGGCTCCTGGACATGAAGGTTTAGCTGAAGCCTTGGATTGGACGAAAATCTGGATGTTACCCAATACCGCAGGTTGTCAAACTGCCGAAGAGGCGATTCGGGTGGCGCGTTTAGGGCGAGAAATGGCGAAATTGTTAGGGCAGGAAGACAATAACTTTGTAAAGTTAGAAGTAATACCAGACCTTAAGTATTTACTCCCAGACCCAATTGGGACACTGCAAGCAGCAGAACAACTAGTTAAAGAAGGCTTTGCAGTATTGCCCTATATCAATGCTGACCCGATGTTAGCCAAGCGTTTAGAAGAGGTAGGCTGTGCTACAGTCATGCCTTTGGCATCACCAATTGGTTCTGGACAAGGACTGAAAACAACTGCCAATATCCAAATCATCATCGAAAATGCAGGTGTGCCAGTGGTGGTAGATGCTGGTATTGGTTCACCCTCAGAAGCCGCCCAGGCAATGGAATTGGGAGCAGATGCTTTGTTGATTAATAGTGCGATCGCTCTTTCTCCAAACCCAGCAGCAATGGCTCGTGCGATGAATTTAGCAGCAGTCGCCGGTCGTCTAGCATACATTGCTGGCAGAATGCCCATTAAAGATTACGCCAGTCCTAGTTCACCTCTAACTGGGACGATTACTAGCTAGAGAATGGGGAATAGGGAAAGAAGAAGGGAACAGGGTACAGGTTACAGGGTACAGGTTACAGGGGAATAATCTTTCCCCTATAACCTATCACCTGTTACCTGTCACCTAATTCCAATGCCCAATGTAACGATTTATCTAGCAGTTTAAGACCAGATTTAGCATTTATGTAACATTAAATTAACGATAAAGATAAAGGAATTCATTCATGCCCTATACCAATGAAGAAGGCGGTCTTCTGAATAATTTTGCTCGGGAACCAAAGGTTTATCAAGCAGAACCTCCCACAGAAGGGCAAAAGCGAACTTATCTCCTACTAGGAATTGCCGCTACAGCTTTGGTTGTCGGCTTGATTGTAGTCGCCTTCTTTGTTTCTAAGAGCAGTTGATCGTAAAACATTTTAAGAAAACTTCATTTTCTTTATAGTTTTTCAGGTTCCGATTTTAAGAGGGGCCTGCTTTTTTATTTTTTGTTAAAATTGAACTAGGAATGAAAGTATATAATTATACTTTATTGTTCCTACTATAATTGAAGGCTCAATATATCCTGAGCAGCACAACATCTACTTATTAAAAATCATTTTTATTATGACTTTAGCCCACTTGAATGCACCCAGAAAGGTGATATGTACTATGTTTTGGCTTTTTAGCCGCTATGAGCGTGAATGATACTGCACACAACAATAATTCTACTTGGAATCGGCAAGTATACCACCGCCTGAAACTTGCCTTAAGTCTTGGCTTACGACGACAAATCCTTTTGGCAGTTTGTGATGATTTATACTTAAGAAATCAGGTAGCAGCCCGTTTGCATTCTACATTGGCTTATCCTGTTGGACAGGTGCTATATCAATCATCAAATGCTCAGGAAAATAGCACTCCAGCGTATCCGCGATTAGTCACGTTGCGTTTGAATTTAAACGATCCGAACCCCATAATCCAGATTAATCAATGGTTAACTAATTATCCACCGCCAATTGTTGGGGCATCAAAAGATACTCCTGGAAGACCTTTTCCAGTACCAGCATTTCAGATTGTCGGGGTGGAGCATCTCACTAAGCAACCAGTTGCAACACAGCGTTTATTTTTGCACTATCTCCGCTTAAGCGAACAATATTTGTCTACACAAGAATCCAGCCGATTCCTAGAATCTAATTTGCTTTTGTGGATACCACGTCCCTGGTTATCGGCTATCAAGCAATCAGCACCACAGTTTTGGCGTTGTCGTACTGGCGTATTTGTGTTTGCTGGAGAACCCACACCAGCAACTCAGAATTTAGCCTATCCAGAACGTTTTTCTACTTCCAGAAGCTTGGATTTAGGGAATATTGAGCAGTCGATTCTAGATGAATCAGCTAACCAAGCAGACCTCAGAACCGCAACCACTGAGTTCAATGAGAATAATTCTGATTTCCCAGTAGAGATACAAGGGAATCGCGTACACAAAACTGAGGAAGTTTCACCATCAACAGCGGATTTATTGAAGGCTACGCCACAACAACAGGAATCTACAAATCGGTCTGGTAGTGGAAGTAATAATCAATCGCTGTCATCTTTATCTTATATTAGCAGTGAGTTAGCGGAGCTAGTAATAGCAACAATAAATACAAGTATTGCTCAAAATACAGAGGATTCCTTACAACCACAGCAGATTTTATTGGAGATTGAAGAATTACACGAAAATCTTGTTTCAGAAGAGATACTGGCAGAGGCTTATCATCGCTTGGGTACTTTATACCGTCTTCGCATTGAGCAAGGAGACGCAACTTTAGAAAACCTGATGGTGGCAATTATTGCCTATCAGGAGGCAATTAGCTATGACGAAAACTCACGGCAACTCCCAGATATCTTGAATGATTTGGGTACACTCTACTGGATGCTATACCGCACACCACCCAATTCTGAGGAGGGACAAACTTATATAGAGCAGGCAATAGAATTTTATCAGTTGGCGTTAAAGATAATTTCGCCCCAGACACATTCGGAAACTTACGCTCGCGTACAAAATAATTTGGGAACAGCCTATGGTGATTTAGCTCGTTTCTCTCACCCATCGGAAAATTGGCAGCAAGCAATTTTCGCTTACAGTGAAGCACTCAGTTACCGTACAGCTGAAATGGATTCATTAAAGTATGCGGCTTGCCAAAATAATTTGGGTACTGCTTACTGGCATTTAGGGCAATATAATCAACCGATTGTGCATTTAAAGAAAGCGATCGCAGCTTACAATGAAGCGCTTGCACACTACAACCCTGAAGAGGAACCGCTCAAGTATGGGATGATTCAAAACAATATCGGTACTGCGTGTTGGAATCTGGCACAATACGAACAACCTGCCCAAAATCTCCAGTTAGCTATAGATGTTTATAGCGAAGCTCTCAAGTATCGCACTCCAGCTAATGTTCCTAGTGCTTGCGCCGCTACACAAAATAATCTGGGTACTGCCTACTGGCATCTAGCAAACCTATCTGAAACTACTCAAGAGGCACGGCAAAAATATCTACAACTATGTATCAGCGCTTACGAAGAAGCTATAGCTTTGGCTCACTCACTTAGCGGTACTTCTTTAAGTTTTGATTTGCTTGCCTCTCACAATAACCTGGGATTAGCACATTATCAGCTAGTAATAGACAAGTCTTTTAATGGTGACAAAGCGACACGCTCTCAACACTTAGAAGTAGCATTAGATAACCATTTGCAAGCCTTAAACGGATTAAGTAAACAAGCAGAAGCTTATCAAACAACCTTCGCTTATGTGGTGAAAACTATTCGTGCTTTTCATAATGAGTTAGGGATACAGGGACAAAATCTGGCTTTATCTAAAGTTCCTAGCCAGTTATTACCAGAGATTTTGTCAAAATTGTGAATCCCATTCCTCCCCATAGTACGGAGAATGTCAAAAAACTGTAACTTCATATCAGCTTGACAATTTATTGGTAAGTCAAGTAAGGTAGCAATGTTTACGACGGGCGACACCTACGTAATTACTAGATTTCTTGCATAAATCAAAAAAAGAACCCTACTCCGCCTTTGACTTACGTCAAAGTCTCCACTCTTGCTGGGTATAGCGTGTTAGGGAACTTTTTGCAAGAAGTTTACTGTTTTACTAATTACAAACTAGTGGAATATATTTGAAAAATCCATAATCTTAACTTAATAAATATAAAGTATTCATTAAATTATTTGGAAATACACATAAATTTTTTATAAAAAATACAATAAGACGTTGGCGGATTTTCCGTAAATTTACTAAGGTAGATTGAAGACCTACTTGAAAGAAGCTCCAGAATGATAATTAAAACCTAGAATTATGAAACTTAGTTTTGTTTTCGCTACTGCTATATCTAGTTTTTTTGTGAGTTTGACCACAGGATTTAGTTTCTCTGGTCAAGCACAAGCTCTAACTTTTTCTGGCATCTCTAGTGCGACATGGGGAAATCCTACTCCAGGAATCGCTGATACTAATCCCATATATACAGGTGTGGGAAGTAACACATTTACTTGGGGTCAAGCTAATTTGCCGCCAGGACTTCCAAATAAACTAACCTCTAATGGAACTTCATTTTCTGCGGACATTAACTCTGTATTCAAAATAGCTGATTTAACTTACTTTAATGGAAAGATAGGCACCGATACAGGCGTTGAATTTGTACCTTTAAATTTCAATGTATCTTTCAGCCCTCCTGTGGGAACCAGCCAAGTTTTTGACTTCAACTTGCGTTTAGTAAATACACTTAACGACCCAAAAGATCCTGAGAAGAGTGCAGACTTAGTATTTTTAGACACAAATTTGAGTAATCGCAGTTTCACCTTTGGAAGTAATAAATATACCCTTGAGTTAACCGGTTTTAATCCAGACAGTCGCCAGATAAGTATTAAGGCTCTTGAAGAAGCTACAACTACAACAGCTATTTATGCCAAAATCAAAACTATACCCGAACCTGCATCAGTGTTGGGTCTATCCTTGCTAGGGATATACTTGATATCTCGTAAAAATTCTTGGAAAAGAAATACAGGGAATAGGAAATAGAAAATAAATATATACTGAGTTTTGTTCAAAAATTAAATAGGAGTGCTACATAACAATCCGATTTGATTTTTGAATTTATTTACGGGGACAGATAAGAGGCAACGGTCAAGAAGGCTCTTTCAATTGTAAGGAGTTTTTTCATGCAATCAAAAATTTGGATGATAAAAAAAATGTAGAGACGCGATTTGCCACGTCTCTACAAGGGTTTACTGTTTTTTAATAGACGCGATGAATTGCGTCTTTATGCAGGGTTAGGTTGAGTTCGGCTTTGAAGTAGCTGGATAATTGCAGCTTTTTCTAAGATTCCAACTAGGACGCCATTCTCACGAATCACGGGAAGCACAGATAGCTTTTGCTGTTCGAGTAACTGCATAACTTCCAGCAGAGGTTGATCTGATTGGACTGTGGTAGATTCGGTAATTGGTCGCATGACTTCTTTGACTTGAGTTTCTGACCACAGTGCTGTAGGGATGGTTCTTAAATTATCAACTGCGATCGCACCTACTAATTGTCCATCATCATCAGTCACTAAAAACCGATGCCAGTTTTGTCCGCTGATGACTCGCTCATCGGCAAACTCTCTCAGAGTAAGATTAGCAGATACAATTGGGCTGTCATGAGTTACAGCATCTTCGGCTGTCAAACCTGTGAGTTTTTCTTGCACTCTAGCAAATTGAGCCGAATTACCAGCATTTTGCAATAAGAAGAAGCCAATTAACAAATTCCAGAAGTTACTGGCGTTGCCAAATAATACTAAGGGGACTACACCAGAAAGAATTGCTACCCAACCAAATATTTGTCCAACTCGACTCGCAAAGGTTACACCTTTATAAGGATTACCTGTAATTTTCCAAACGATAGCTTTCAGTATATTTCCGCCATCTAAGGGCAAGCCAGGAATTAGGTTAAACAGCGCTAATGCCAAGTTAACGGAAGCTAGAACACCAAGAATTGCAGCTAACGGCCCTGATGCAGCAGTAGTAACACCAATAGTGGTAGCTATCCCGCATAGTAGTAAGCTTACCATTGGCCCGGCGATCGCAACCCAGAAAGCTTCACCTGGAGTTTTCGATTCTTTTTCTAAGCTAGCCAAACCGCCAAATATAAACAGTGTGATGGATTTGACATCAATTCCCTGACCAATCGCAACAAAACTGTGGCCTAATTCATGGGCGACGACAGAGGCAAATAACATCAGCGCTGTCATCAATCCTAGTAGCAAAGCTAATCCCGCAGACAATTGGGGAAATTGCGCCGCCAGTCCACTGCTATAGCTCCAAGTTACCAAACCTAGAACTAAAAACCATGACGGATGGATATAGAAGGGAATTCCGAAGAGATTACCAACGCGAATTGTGCCATTCATGTCGTTCACCTTTGATTTCAGCTTCGAGAGGTTTGCTTTCGTCCTTCTCGATGTCTCTAGTGTAACGAAAGGTTAAGAGATTTTAATCTTGATGGCGGTAGTGGTGTCCGTCTGTAAAGGTGCGGTTATTGGGAATATTGGAAACATCTCAATTCAGGAAGCAGCAGAAACCCACGCTTACAGCTATTTTCAGGTAAATAGACCACGCGGTAGGGGCGCAAGGCCTTGCGCCCCTATGACTCCTGCCTCCTCACTACCTCTCGATCGCTACATCAGGCAGGCGACTCCACTCATTCCAAGAGCCATCATAATTCCGAACATTCGGATAGCCCAATAAATACTTCAAGACAAACCAGGTATATCCAGAACGCCCACCGATAGCACAGTAGGGAAACACTTCCTTATCAGCCGTAATGCCCTTACTCTCATAAAGATTTTTCAAATCGTTGAATGATTTAAAAGTCCCATCCTCATTGAGAGTTAAGATATGCTCCAGATGCGCTGCACCTGGAATATGTCCAGTGAGTTGACCTTCTTGTGGTGGCCGATCGAAAAACCACTCACCAGAGTATTCTTGCAATGTTCGGACATCCAACAACACGCGATCGCTTCTACCTATCGATGCCTGAACTTCATTTTGTAATACTCGCACATCAGTATCAATACCTCTGGCACGGTAATCAGTAGAAGCAAATGTAGATAATTCAGTTGCTAGTGGATGACCTTCTGATTTCCATTTTTGGTAGCCGCCATTGAGAACTCGTACCTTCTCATGTCCAAAGACTTTCAACAACCAGAAAATCCAGGCTCCTGTTCCCGGATAACTGCCATAAGCAATCACTGTGGTGTCATTGGTGATGCCTGAACGTGCCATCAGCTTTTCAAAAGCGATCGCATCCAAATTCATCTTCAAATCGGGCAAGAGTAAGTCTGTAAAGATGTTCCAGAAGACAGCACCAGGTATGTGAGCATTTTTGTACGGCTCTGGACTCACATCCACTTCAATAATGCGGATGTTTGGATCGTTAAGATGATTTGCAAGCCATTGGGTATCAACGAGAACAGATGGATCGGCGTATTGAGACACTTATATTTCTCCTGTAATAGCGCGAAAAGAATTGAAACTTGTGTTTCCGCAACGATTTAGTCTTGGTTGTAGTTGGGAAATAGGATGCGCGATGTCCGATGCACTAGGGTTGTGGAAATAGAGAATAAGGAAAAGCCGATGAGTGGGTGGAATACTGCTAGAGGAAAAGAAGTGTGTAAATGAATTGTGAGAAATTGCAGTCCTAGCAGCACTGGCATACTTGCCGTAAGGTTTTGGATTCTTCGAGGAAACGGAATTAAAAACACCCATATCAACAAAATTAGTGAGAGTCCGCCATATCCTCGCACGAGCCAAATATGTAGGTTCCACCAATCAGAGTTGTAAAAGTAAGCCAGTCCAACACTGAATATTTGGATTATTAAACAGAGATTGAAAAGCACTGCTGCGCTCAAAAAACTTATTTGAATCCAGCGCCCGGATATCTGTGTGTCATTAATGCCAGAATTTACAGTCATGTAAAGTAATCCAAAAAACCAAACAAAGGATTTGAATTGGTGTGACTAAAGCTAAGATAAATCTGGTTGCGATACTGCGCCTAGACCTCGAACGAGTACACTTTGCAAATCATGGTTGCCTTACAAGCTCTATTTCATGGAATTGCTCAAGCTCAAGATGAACAGACTTTGCGAGCGCACATATCCGCACAAATGAGTGAGTATTTTTCAGCTACACGATGTGGGCTGTTTTTCTTTGCCCAAATTTCTTTAGTTGACAGCAAGATTCAAAAAGCACTGCAAATTGCATTATCACCTCAACACAATCCAGTTGCACGCTACTTGCTAGAACGCCATGCCCCTGTTCATGAAGCTTTGGTAGTAGAACCTAAAACATGGAAATTGATTTGTCCTCGTGCCGATCACTGGCACGTTATGGCAGGGCCAATTGTCAGCAATGGTGAGTTAGTGGGTGTGGTAGGTTTGACTCGTCAGCAAGGAATGCCTGCATTTGATTCACAAAATCTTACAGATTTGAGTGCGCTTTGTCTGCATATTTCTACTTGGGTGGCAATGGCGCGATCGCAACAACCACTATTACAGACAAAGCGTTTAACGCCTCGTGAAATGCAAATTGCTTCCTTGGTGGCTCAAGGACAAACCAATGCAGAAATTAGTGCTGAACTTTGGATTACTGAAAACTCTGTCAAGCAAGCTTTAAAAAGGATGTTTCGCAAGCTTGAAGTTTCATCTCGCGCTCACATGGTTGCAAAACTTTCTACAGTTTCAAAATAAATAACCTTTTATTGGCCTCATTAATCCTGCCTGGATTTCTCTGCTTATGTTATCGAAGAAAGGCAGAAGGCAGTGTTTCGACTACGCTCAACAACCGGGAAGGAGGCAGAAGGTTTTAGAAAAGAATTTTCTTTTAAGGCAAAATGGTCTGAGAGCAACTAAATTTATTTATGAAAAACAAAAAAATATGTATTTTATTAAGTAGGCGCAAGAAATACAGCGTCCTTGTTAAATCTATGTTCGGCTGAGGCTCACGGCGTAAGTCTAAATTTATTTATGGGGATTCCTTCAGCATAGCTGCCTCCTTAACTTGCCCCCTGATAACCATTTCTAGCAAAATCCAAGTGAAACGTTATCAGGGGTGTATTTTCTGGCTTAGGCATCCACTTATGCTGGTTATGCTGGAATTTTCTCCATCTGCTGAGAAGTTTTTTGCAACATCGGGATAATTAGATCGGCCGGTACAGGACAACTGAAGTAATAACCCTGACCTTCATCACATCCCAGCATTTTCAGGTAGTCAAGCTGTTCTTGGGTTTCCACACCCTCTGCCGTGATGTTCAAGCGCAGGCTTTTTGCCAGGGCAATAATCGCATTCGTGACGGCAGCACTATCAGGATTGGACGTGACATCTTGTACAAATGACCGATCGATCTTGAGCATATTCACGGGAAAACGCTTCAAGTAGTTAAGGGAGGAATAACCAGTACCGAAGTCATCTAGAGCCAAGCATATACCCAGTTCTCGTAATTGTTTTAAGGTTTTAACCGATCGCTCCATATCAGCCATCAAGAAGCTTTCTGTCACTTCCAATTCCAGGTAAGATACTTTAAGTCCAGTTTCCTCAAGAATTTGGCTGACGATCTCAACCAGATTCGGTAATTCAAACTGTCGGGCTGACAGATTTACAGATATCCTAATTGGGTTAAATCCAGCAAGCTGCCAAGCACGGTTTTGGGCACAAGCAGTCCGCAAGACCCATTCACCAATTGGTAGGATCAAACCATTGGCTTCAGCAATGGGAATAAACTTTACTGGAGAAACCAAACCTAATGTAGGATGCTGCCAGCGAACCAACGCTTCCATAGCTGTAATTTGTCCGCTGTGTAAATCAATCAGAGGTTGATAATAAACCAGCATTTCATTACGCTCAAGCGCTCCACGTAATTCATTTTCTAAAGTTATTCGCTCCTGCAACTGAGCATTAATCTCCGGCGAATAGAATTGGTATTTGCTACGCCCTTGCTGCTTCGCCTGATATAGTGCAATATGAGCCTGTTGCAAAAGTTGATCTACGCTATTACGCTCATTTATTCCATTAATTGTGATGCCGATGCTGGCGGTGATATGAATCAAGTTACCCTCTATAGAAAAGGGTTTGCTCAGGGTACTTAACAGCATCTGAGATAGCTTAATCACACTTTCAAAAGAAATAATGTCTATGCGGGAAATGGCAAATTCATCTCCACTCAAATGGGCAATAATATCTGTTTGTGTCATACAGAGTGATAACCTCTGACCAACTGCTCTCAACAACAAATTTGTTGTTTCATGCTCCAAAGCATGACTCATAGCAGTGAAATCATCAATAGCTAGTAAAAAGACCGCTACAAAGCGCTGGTTATTTTCAGATTGAGATAGAGTCTGATGGAGGCGATCGCGAAATAAATCGCGATTGGGCAATCCAGTTAGATCGTCATAATTACTGATGTAGTGAATTAACTCATCTAATTTGTGAAGAGTTTGTGAGGTATCTGCCATCAATGTACCGACTTCATCAGTAAATTCTGTGGGCAATTCAGGTAAAGTTTTGGTGTTTAAATAATTTTGCAATGCCGCAGATGTCAAAATAACCGGTTTGAGGAGGTGGTGTATTGCGTAGAGGGTGGCGGCTGTACCCGCTAAGGTAGCCAACAGAGCAATCAGCATGACTCGAATCGCCATCTCCAAGGAATAGGAGTTTGAGATAACGAAACTCAAGAGTAAGCTGAGAAGTGGTATGTGAGTACCCAAAAATGCCACCAACATTATTTTAGCGGTGTAACTTTTTTTGAGTAATGAAAAACTAGCTAAGAACGAGTATAGATTGAGCTTGTGATTGAGCTTCATAAATTCTGTTCGATAGTTGGTAAATTAGTTCCGAGCTATTCTGACAAAAAAGTATTTTTAATTCACATTCCAGTAGAATTAGCTCTCATGGAACCCAACCCTGACAAGGTTATATATTATGCTTCCCAATCTAGACTCCTACTTAATATGCATTACGATAAAGTTTCTGTAAAACTTATTCTACAAGCAATTTAATAATCATATTTTTATTGATTGTTACACTGTCAGTAGTTATATAAAGTTAATATGAAGTTGTAAAAAAGAGTTTAAAATGCGATTTATTTTAGAAGATACCTTAAATTTATTTAAATTAATTTTATTCAGCTAATTACAAATATTATTTTCCCGTCATTTTAGGTGCATAAAAACAAGAAATACTTGAGTATATTAGTCTTGCTGATAGTATTTTGTATTCAATTTATTAATTTAATTAGTGTTATAAATACAATCGACAGATACGAAACTAGAAATACCCTAAACCAAGATTTTAGTAAATTAAAGAAGCGGAATAAGGTTTCCTTATTAGCAAAGGTAAGTATCTAGGCATACATAAATTTAAAGTTTGTAGTAAGGACTTTAGTCCTGATAATCCTTGCTCTGAGCGATAAATCGCTCACTACAAACTAGAGTTTATTTAATTATCAGGACTTACGCAAAATATCTCTCAAACTCTTATTCCTCCGTGTTCTCTGTGTCTCTGTGGTTCGATTTTCCGTTACCTGTGCGTAAGTCCTAATTATGTCTACCTACTTCGCATAGAAGCTCAGACGGTAATGGCACTAAGAAAAGCCCAAGGGCTTGTGTAGTCTCGTTCCCAGCCTCTAGGCTGGGAATGTATCTAAAAGAGGGCGCATCGAACTCTTTGTCGATGGGGGCATGGCGCAGATTTGAAGCGTCCCCAAAGCGGTCAGCAACCAACCTAAAAGACAGGCTGTTTCTAGTTCGCTGAATGCTCAACTCAAATAACTGTGTGCCATCAATTCTGCAACAAATTATTCCAGCCTATTGCCAGAAAAGAGCCGATTTGTAACTTGCTCTAACACCTTTAATGCTGTTAATGAACCTCGAATCAACCGAGTAGCGGCAAAAGGTTGTCGAAGCATGGCGATCGCTAACGGAAAAGGGTTTAGAGAGCCATCAGAGTTAATTGCTGGTGTGAGATCGGGGATATTATGCTGACAATCGTCGCTGACTACTCGCAGCATTGCCACAGACACCCCAGCCGCATTGAAAAATTCTAAAGCGGTAAATCCTTCCATATCTACAACATCAGCCGCCAAAGTCTTACCCAAATGGCGTTTTTCGGATGCAGACCAAATCACGCGATCGCTTGTCAGTGACTTGACCAAAGATACTTTTTCTGATATTGAAGAGTGCAGTTGTGCTGTCAAAGTGCGATCGCATTCTTGCTGTTTACCCTGATAAACACAATCTTGATACAGCACCAGATCGCCAACTGTATAGCGATCGCTCAAGCTGCCACATATACCCATAATCAGCACTCTGGATTTTGGAGTTAGAAATTGTCCTTGTTGCAGGTATTTGAGTAAAGGCTTCATGCCAACAGGTATGGCTACTATTGTTGGAATGGAGGCAGTAATGCCGCTTAATCCGCGACACACAGCTTTATATTCTGCTCCTTGAGGCACCAGAATTGTGTTGATGGGCAAAAAATTAGGCACTAGTCTCGATAGTTTTAAGTTTTAACGGTCAATTAATGTTTAGAGTAGGTAGGCGTGGCGCGCATTAAAGATTGGGTCATATCTAAGTGACAATAAGTAATATTGCAGTTTAGTAGTAACCAAAATTAGCAAACCGAAGATGATTGCTGTAGCATGACTAAATAATTGTGTCATCCACACGATAATTTTCCAAGATGGTAAAGCTTCATAACTCCAAATCCGCACGAGAACTCTTCAATATTTCCAAATTGGCGATTCAATTTTCGTGGCTGACGGTGAGTTTTTGGATTGCCGTAACGGTAGCTGGTGTTCTGGCTTTCAGTTCCCTTAAGTATGCCTTGTTTCCAGATATTACTTTTCCAGTGGTGGTTGTGAATGCTACAGCTCCCCTGACAACTGCCCTGGATACAGAAGCGAAGCTCACCAAACCCCTAGAAGAACGCCTCCGCTCTCTTGAAGGACTAGAGGATATCCGCTCATCCACCTATCCTAGTCAAACAGCTGTTGTTCTTTCTTTTGCCGTTGGGACAAATTTAGAAACATCGACCAAAAAGGTTGAAACTGCCCTCAAGCAGTTGACTCTACCTCAAGGAGCAACTGACAAAATCATTCCTTTGAATCTAAATGAGTCAGCCGCCATTAGTTATGCCATAGAGAGTCCAACACGAAATCTCAAAGATTTGACGAAGTTGGCGCAAGATGAGATTGTCAGTGCGATCGCTAAATTACCAGGAGTTCTCAAAGTCTCACTACTAGGCGCTGCTACTGCAACTCCTCCGGTAAATCCCGCGAATACGAGTGCAACGATCCCCCAAGGTGGGGCAACATTAGTCCGGTTTAACGGTCAAGATGCACTCGCATTTCAGGTAATCAAACGCGGTAGTGCTAATACTTTGGAAGTTGTGAGTCATGTTGAGAAAGAAGTTCAAAGGCTACGCTCAACCCTAAAAGATGTCAAACTCACCTTAGCTGCCACCCAAGCAGAATACATCCGCCAAGCCACCCAGTCAACAATTGATGCTTTGCTGGAAGCAGTGTTGTTGTCTATCGTGGTGATTTTTCCTTTTTTATGGAATTGGCGGGCAACTCTGATCTCTGCCTTAGCGATTCCCACGTCTTTGTTAGCGACGTTTATCGTTATGGCGATTTTCGGCTTCAACCTGGAAACAATCACCCTGCTGGCTTTAGCTTTGGTGATTGGTAGCATTGTTGATGATGCGATCGTGGATGTGGAAAACATCATGCGACACGTTGACGATGGGGAAACTCCTCGCCAAGCAGCGCTTTTAGCGACAAATGAGATTGGGTTGACAGTTACAGCTGCGACTTTGACAGCAGTAGCAGTTTTTCTACCCATAGGTTTAATGGGTGGGGTAATCGGTCAGTTCTTCAAGCCTTTTGGTATCACTGTTTCAGCCGCGATGCTTGCTTCTATGCTAGTTGCTCGGACTTTATCTCCAGTTCTGGCTATCTACTGGCTCAAACCTAAATCCTCACTCTCCCCGCGTCGGGAAGCAAAAATCTGGGTGGCGTTTACCCAATTTTATAGAAATTTGCTGAGTTGGTCTTTGAATCACCGCAAGATAGTTATCGGGTTAGCTGCACTCAGTTTCATCGCAGGGATAGCACTGATTCCACTAATTCCTAAAGGGTTTATTCCTAAACTCGATCGCGGCGAATTTAATATTGCTTATACGGCTCCTTTACCAAGTATTCCTAGTGGAGGAGAGGGGCAGGGGAGCAGGGGGGCAGAGGGGCAGGGGGGCAGCACTTCGGCTACGCTCAGTGACCGAGGGGCAGGGGAGCAGGGGAGAAATTCTATTCCCCAGTCTCAAATTCCCAACCCTTTAAATGATTCTCTTGAGGTTGCAAAGAAATTAGAAAATGTAGTCAGAAAATCACCGGCAGTTGAAACGGTATTTACTACTGTTGGTTCTCGCGAGGGTGAGCCGAATAAAGGGATACTATATGTAAAATTAAAGGGCGATCGCACAATCACAACAGGCGAACTACAGGATCAGTTGCGCTCCTCCTTACCTGTTCTTTCTGGGGTAACTACTAGTGTTGAAGATATTCAATTTGTCGATTCTGGCGGTCAAAAACCCCTCCAGATAGCATTACAAGGTGATAATCTCCAAGCTCTGAGCAAAGCAGTCCAAGCCATTAAAGAAAGGATTCAAAGGCTACCGGGATTCGTTGATGTCACAGTTACAGGTGAAACGAATCCACAGGGCACAGTTTTTCAGATCGAGCGGCTGAACAATCAGCGGGTGGCCTACATCAGTGCTAATCTTGGCAAGGATCTGTCTTTGGGTGATGCCACTGACAAAGTAGTAGCTGAAGCAAATGCGGTGTTACCCTCTAATGTTTCTTTAAATTTAGGGGGAGATTCTGCCCGTCAAGGCGAAGTATTTAGCAGTTTCGGTACTACTCTAGCTTTATCTGCCCTGTGCATTGTCGTAGTACTAATTTTACTATTCAAAAGCTGGGTAGACCCTCTGGTAATTGGTGTATCTTTACCTTTAGCACTAGTGGGAGCGATGTTGGCGCTACTGATTACTAAGAGCGATTTTGGTATGATCTCATTGATCGGTTTCGTCTTTTTGCTAGGGCTGGCAAATAAAAATGCTATTTTGCTTGTAGATTACATCAACCAGTTACGCAACGCTGGCTTAGACCGTACCGAGGCGATTCTCAACACCGGACTAGTGCGCCTCAGACCAATTATGATGACCACGGCCTCCACGATTTTAGGGATGTTGCCGATCGCATTAGGTTTTGGTGCTGGTTCGGAATTGCGATCGCCAATGGCTGTAGCGATCGCAGGTGGACTAGTAACTTCAACTATTCTCAGTTTGATTGTGGTGCCAGTAGTTTACACCATCTTGGATGATTGGTTTCCTCGGTTTAAGAAGAGAGGCAGCAGAGAAGCCGGGGAGCAGGGGGGAAGTTGATGCAGGTTTTTGTTACCGGGGGAACGGGTTTTATTGGCGCTCATTTGGTACGGTTGCTCTTACAAGAAGGATATGCCGTCAAAGCACTGGTACGCTCAACCAGCAATTTGGAGAATCTACGCGGTTTAGAGGTGGAAATTGTCAAAGGTGATTTGAACGATCCAAATCTCTGGCAACAAATGGCAGGTTGTCAATACCTATTTCATGTGGCAGCCCATTATTCCCTCTGGCAAACAGACCGTGAATTACTTCACCGTCACAATGTCCTGGGTACGCGCAATGTGTTGGCAGCAGCTCGCAAAGCTAACATTGAGCGCACCGTCTACACGAGTTCAGTGGCAGCGATTGGGGTAGGATCGTCAGGGGAAGTTGTGGATGAAACACATCAAAGTCCCTTAGAAAAGTTGGTGGGTGACTACAAAAAGTCTAAGTTTCTGGCTGAACAAGAAGCTATGCAAGCCGTTGCTACAGGTCAGGAGGTAGTTATTGTCAATCCCAGCAGCCCCATTGGCTCGTTGGATATCAAACCTACCCCGACGGGTGATATAATTTTGCGGTTTTTGAGACGGCAAATGCCTTTTTACTTGAATACTGGTCTAAATTTTATCGACGTGCGGGATGTGGCATGGGGGCATTTACTGGCTTTGCAGCGGGGTAAATCTGGCGATCGCTATATCTTAGGCCATCAAAACCTCAGCCTCAAGCAACTACTCGAACAACTCGCCGATATCGCAGGTATGAGCGCACCTCAACAAACAGTACCCGCTTGGTTGCCTCTAAGTGTTGCCTGGGTTGATGAAAAGATTCTCGCACCATTAGGAAAATCACCCTCAGTACCATTAGATGGCGTTCGGATGGCGAAACAACCTATGTATTACAATGCTTCAAAGGCTGTACGAGAATTGGGTCTACCCCAATCTTCGCTGAACGCCGCACTCAAAGATGCTGTGGATTGGTTTGTTGCTCAGGGATATGTCAACCCCTCTGGGAAATTCAAAATTCAAAATTCAAAATTTAAGACCCCATAGAAAAATCTTGGGGTTGAGAAAGTGGTGCATTTATCTTTAAAAGAGGAGCGATCGCAACAATGGCAGTTAATCTACAACAAGCTATGGATATTGGGAAGTATCTTGTTACTCAGCGTTTGAAAGGACGCAAACGCTTCCCCTTAGTATTAATGTTGGAACCTCTTTTTCGGTGTAATCTCGCTTGTACTGGTTGTGGTAAAATCCAACATCCAAAGGAAATATTAAAGCAAAATCTCACCCCAGAACAGTGTTTTGCCGCTGTGGAAGAGTGTGGTGCACCAGTTGTCTCAATTCCTGGGGGAGAACCTCTGCTACACCCCCAGATTGATGAGATTGTCCAGGGATTAATTGAGCGCAAGAAATATATTTACTTGTGTACCAATGGTTTGTTATTAGAAAAGAGCCTGGATAAGTTTCAACCTTCCCCTTATCTAACTTTCAGCGTGCATTTAGATGGAATGCGGGAGTTACACGATCACTGCGTCGATCGCAAAGGTGTTTTTGATATTGCTGTCAAAGCCATTCGCGCCGCTAAAGCTAAAGGCTTTCGCGTCACTACTAACACCACTATCTTTGAAGGTACTGAACCTAAAGATATGCAAGAGTTCTTCAACTTTCTGGAAACACTAAATACTGACGGGATGATGATTTCTCCCGGCTACAGTTACGAGTGGGCGCCAGATCAAGATCATTTTCTCCACCGCGAACAAACCCGCGCCCTCTTCCGAGAAATTCTGGCTCCTTACAAAAGTGGTGAAAAAAACTGGAACTTCAATCACAATCCGTTGTTCCTAGATTTTCTTACTGGTGATAAGGACTACGAATGCACACCTTGGGGTAGCCCTAGTTATAGCGTTCTCGGTTGGCAAAAACCTTGCTATCTGCTAAACGAAGGTTATTACTCTACCTTTAAGGAATTACTCGCCCAAACTGACTGGAGTCAATACGGCCAGAAGAGTGGTAATCCTAAGTGTGCCGATTGTATGGTTCATTGTGGCTACGAACCCACTGCCGCAATGGATGCAATGCAGCCGCAAAATATGGCGCGTGCCCTTGGCAGTGTGTTTGGTAGGAATTAGTAAGTAGTAAATACTACATATTCAAGGGTGCTATTCTTATGCACCCTTTAAGGATACTTATTTAACGTGAGTTCGACAAGTGCTATTTTGACCTCTCCCCCAGCCCCTCTCCTATGTTCGCGCAGCGTCTCGAAGAGAGGAGAGGGGAGCAAAACCCTCTAATCTCGTTACTCCTCCCTCGCCTTTTAGGCTACGGTATACACACAAGTAGAAAAAAGCTTGATTTTCCATTGTTCTATCTATCGTTTATCTCGAACACAAGCTCTGCGTGGGAATGCTCCTCGTTGAGGCTCTGCCTCCAATCTGGCATTGAGTCTCTGACTCAATGAATGCATTCCCAGTCGGAGACTGGGAACGAGGAAAAGTCTTATCAAGTTAGGTTTTTAGGACTTGTGTGTACACCGTAGCGCCTTTTAGGAGAGGGAGGCTGGGAGGGAGAGGTCTGTCGAACTCAAGTTTATTTAGAAATATTGCGATCGCTCCCTCAGCTAAATTCGCCGAAATTCATCAGGAAAAATACTCATGCCATTTGTATCTGTTCGTGACCTGCAAATGTATTATGAGATTCGTGGCACTAGTCAACGCCTACTTAGTATCAGTGGTACTGGAGTAGATTTGCAGCGATCGCCGACTATTTTTGACTCACCACTAGCCCCACACTTTGAAATCCTAGGCTACGATCAGCGCGGTCTGGGTCAAACCTCAAAACCTGATATTCCTTACACCATAGCAGATTACGCCGCCGATGCAGACTCTTTGTTAAATGCAGTCGGATGGGAGAACGCTCATGTCATCGGAATTTCCTTTGGGGGTATGGTAGCCCAAGAGTTGGCACTGCGCTATCCACACCGTGTTAAACGTCTTGTTTTGGCCTGTACTAGTAGTGGCGGTGCTGGTGGCTCGTCATATCCACTACATGAACTCACGAACCTTGCTGCTGAAGAACTCACTCATCGGCAAATCACAATTGCTGATACCCGTTGGCAAGAGGAAGCTTGGCTCTCTAGCCGAACTACACAATTTCAGGAATTAGTGAAGCTGACACTAGCAGCTTCTCAAGCGGGTATAGACGAACCAAGTCGTGAAGTTGGGCGTCGTCGCCAGCTTGAGGCTCGTGCTGCTCACGATACATATAATCGGCTTTCTCAACTGCATATTCCTGTGTATATCTGCGGCGGTCATCACGATGGCATATCTCCTCCTGCCAATCTTGAGGCAATGCAAAAACAGATACCAGGTTCGTATTTAGAGTTCTTTAAGGGCGGTCATGGCTTTCTTTACCAAGACCCCCAAGCATTCAAGCGCGTTATTGCCTTTCTCCAAAATAAATTCGAGTAATTTTACATAAGACATAACTACAAAGTGACAGTAACTACAACACCTGTTATCCTTCCACAAGAGCAGCGCTCGGCTCATAAACTAAAATAGAGTCCCAATATGAAGTTATGTAAATAATTTTCACAAACATAATAATAATTTGTAATAAATTATGATACGGCAGCATTGTATAAAGAGAACTTGGAAGTAAAAAACAACATCTTAATCAGGTTTTCCAGTCGTTCATAGAAGTTTGAAGTTTTTTAACAAAAGTTTTAATCTGAAAGCCTGGAGATCGTAAACTTATTTCTTGGATGTCTGTTTTAAACCTTTCGTAACTCGTCAGGCAGTGCTGACATCAAAAAATGAACTGAACCATTCAGTTTTGAGTCCAATTATTCTTAACCAAGCAAATTAGGAGATTTAACGCAATGGTTTTAGATGCATTTGCAAAAGTAGTTTCCCAAGCTGATACACGCGGCGAATATCTCTCTGATGCACAATTGGATGCATTGAGCGAACTAGTCAAAGATGGTAACAAGCGTGCAGATGCTGTTAACCGTATTACCAGCAATGCGTCAGCTCTTGTTGCTGCTGCGGCTCGTGATTTGTGGGCAGAACAACCCCAATTGATCACTCCCGGTGGTAATGCTTACACCAGCCGTCGTGCAGCTGCTTGTATCAGAGACTTGGACATCATTCTTCGCTATATCACCTACGCTATCTTTGCTGGCGATTCCAGCGTGCTAGACGATCGCGCCCTCAATGGATTGCGGGAAACCTACTTGGCATTGGGAACTCCAGGAGCTTCAGTTGCTGTTGGTATTCAAAAGCTGAAACAAGCTTCTTTGGCAATTGTCAACGATACAAACAATATCACCAGAGGCGATTGCAGTGCTTTGGCATCTGAAATAGCTAGCTATTTCGATCGTGCTGCTGCTGCTGTAGCTTAAGCAAAGCTTGCATTGCTGATGTTGACTAAATAATTGTCCATAGGACAAAACAAAATTTCAACCATAACGTTTGTAAAAGGGAAATACCAAAATGACAAAAACACCTCTAACTGAAGCAATCGCATCGGCTGATTCTCAAGGACGCTACCTCAGCAGCACCGAAATTCAAGTTGCTTTTGGTCGCTTCCGCCAAGCTCCTGCTAGCTTACAAGCAGCAAAAGCATTGAGCGCTAATGCTCAACGCTTGACCGAAGGTGCTGCTCAAGCAGTATATAACAAGTTCCCTTACACCACTCAACAACAAGGCCCTAACTTCGCGTATGATGCGCGCGGTAAAGGCAAGTGTGTACGTGATGTCGGCTACTACTTGCGGATTATCACATACGCTTTAGTTGTTGGTGGCACAGGCCCCTTGGATGATTTCTTGATTTCTGGCTTGGCTGAAATCAACCGGACTTTTGATCTGTCTCCTAGCTGGTACATTGAAGCTCTCAAGTACATCAAAGCTAACCACGGTCTTAGCGGCGATCCAGCTGTTGAAGCAAATTCCTACATCGACTACGTAATCAATACTCTAAGCTAGAGTGTTTCTTTAGCCCGGAGAGGAAATCAGCTCTTATGACAAGTAAGTTCTATGAGTTGTTTATCTCTCCGGGCAGTTTTTTAAGAAAAGCTAGCTGAAAACCCTGGAGAAAGAAGAACGTAGTTCTGTATTTTTTGCTTTAGAACAGGGATAAAAGCTGCCGACGTAGCACGGTATTTGCTACAACTTTGGGAAAGTTCACAACCCAGTGCCTCTTTTAAGCTACCGTCAATTGGCACAATATTTTTGTCAGTACAAGATTTAAAAACCTACCCTCGGACTGGGGGAAAGTATACGCCCGAAATAACGTAAGGAGATATCACTACGCCCTTGTGGCAGATGTGGTAAGGCAGCGAGCGCAATCTTCTCCCTTCTCTTACGAGACGCTACGTGTTCGCGGAGCATCCCATAGGGAAGGAAAGACGCTAGCGCAGTCCCTATGAGGAAGCAAGGTATGCGTGGTGTCTGGCAGAGAGAGAACGTCTAGAGGTTTCTCCCCCATGAGAGACTGCCAAACCCATAGGGTGAGCCTGGGAACCTGTGGAAACAGGATATTAAGGCAGCTATGTCTTAAAAATCGCCTTACTTTAGGTAAGGTGAGTGTCAATTTCAATAAAGACTGTTAAAAGACTAGAAAAAATTTTCTAAAAAGTTTTCAGTTTTGCAGTTAAAACTGAGGAGGTTTTAAAGATGGCAGCTTTGGGACAAGCAGCAAGATTAGGGATTGGAGCGTTTGAAAATTCAGCGCCAGTAGAACTACGCCCTGATAGAACAGAAGCCGATGTAGCAGTGGTTATCCGGGCGGCTTACCGTCAGGTTTTGGGTAATGCATATCTACTAGAAGGAGACCGTCTAGAGAGTGCAGAATCACTGTTGCAGCAAGGTGCAATCACCGTTAGGGGATTTGTGCTAGCCATTGCTCAATCAGAACTCTATCGGGATAAGTTTTTCCACTCCAACTCCCAAACTCGGTTTATCGAGTTGAATTATAAGCATTTATTGGGGCGTGCCCCAGAAGATGAGTCAGAGATTTCGTACCATGTTGAGCTTTACAACTCACAAGGTTACGAAGCTGAGATTAATTCTTACATTGACTCATTAGAATATCAAGAGAGTTTTGGCGAAAATATTGTCCCCTACTATAAAGGCTTTAAAAGTCAAGTAGGACAGAAAAACGTTGGCTATAGCCGACTGTTCCAACTGTATCGGGGTTATGCCAATAGCGATCGCGCTCAAGGACAAAAACAAGGACGGCTAACTTGGGAAGTAGCTAAGAATCTAGCTTCACCCATTTACCCAGTCTCTGCCGGAGCCTTAGCAGGTCTTTCTAGAGGCGAACGCGGCGAAACATACCGGATCAGAGTGCTACAAGCAGCTTCCCCAAACTCAACTGTAGTAAGGCGCGGTACTGCGGAATTGATCGTACCCTACGAGCAACTTTCTAGTAAATTGCAGCAGTTGAATCGCAAGGGCAGTAAGGTTATTAGCATTACAGCCGTATAAATAGGGAATTGGGGAATTAAGTGAGGAGTTAGGAGTGAGGAGTTAGAAGTGAGGAGTGAGGAGTTAGAAGTTATGAGTTTTAAATTCCTAACTATATCCCTACCCTTAACTCCTAACTCTTACACTCCTAACTCCTAATTTTTCCAACTACTAATTACAAAAGGAAAATTACCAATGGCTATTACAACAGCAGCTTCCCGGTTGGGAACAGAACCTTTTAGCGATCAGTCTCCTGTGGAATTGCGTCCGAATGCAACCAAAGAAGACATTGAGAGAGTAATTTCTGCCGTCTATCGTCAGGTGTTGGGCAACAACTACATCTTGACATCAGACCGTCTGACAAGTGCTGAATCTATTCTGCGCGATGGAAAAATTACAGTTCAAGAGTTTGTACGTCAACTAGCTAAATCGGAACTGTACAAAACCAAGTTTTTCTACGACAACTTCCAAACTCGCGTCATTGAACTGAACTACAAACATTTGTTGGGTCGTGCCCCTTATGATGAGTCTGATGTCGTCTATCACTTAGACTTGTATCAAACCAAGGGATACGAAGCCGACATTGATTCTTATATTGATTCGCCAGAGTATCAATCTAGCTTTGGTGAAAATATAGTGCCTTACTATCGCGGCTTTAATACCCAAACAGGACAAAAAACTGTCGGATTTAGCCGGATATTCCAACTTTATCGCGGCTATGCCAGTAGCGATACCTCCCAACTCAAAGGCAAATCTTCTCGTCTTGCTAGCGAACTAGGTCGCAATAGCGCATCCATCGTTGTTCCTCCCTCTGGTGGCCCATCAGGCTTTTCATACGTTGCTTCTGAAAAAGGCGTTACCCCCAACAGTACTTTTGGTGGTGCGGGAACCTTTGGTAAAGAAGGCAGACTTTACCGCATTGAAGTAGCAGGTGTTTTTGGAGCTGGTTATCCTAGCACACGCCGCGTCAATCAAGCGGTGGTTATACCTTATGAAGAACTATCTAGTTACTTCCAGAGAGTGGTAAAACAAGGTGGTAAAATAGCTAGTGTGAAACCTCTTTAGTGCCATTTGTCAATAGTCATTAGTCATAAGTCATTATTAAAGGCAAAAGACTAATGACAATTTAGAATTGGGAATTAATTTTATGGTTGGATCAATTAGTAGTAGAACGAGTAGTCGCTACTTTCGATATGAAGTAGTAGGTCTGCGCCAAAGCGAAGAAACTGAAAAAACCAACTATCCCATTCGTTCTAGTGCAACTGTGTTTTTCACAGTACCTGAGAACCGGATGAATCAAGAAATGCAGCGGATTACTCGCTTGGGTGGCAAAATAGTCAGCATTCAGCCATTGAACGCTGAAGCTCAAACAAATAGCGAACAAAGCGATCCTCCTTCTTCATAATGAATTCTAGTCCGCAGAAATTTGAAGATTTATCACCGACAGGTAACTCTGGCGATGGTGAATCTTTAACAGTAGAGCAAGCGATCGCTAATCTTGAGAGTGCAGATTTAGGTCTGCGCTTTTATGCTGCTTGGTGGTTGGGTAGGTTTCGGATATGTGAAGCAGCTGCGGTTACAGGATTGATTAAAGCGTTAGAAGATGAAGCCGACAGAACACCAGAAGGCGGATATCCTCTGCGACGGAACGCAGCTAGGGCTTTAGGGAAACTAGGCGATCGCCAGGCAGTCTCACCTTTAATTGCATGTTTAGACTGCTCGGATTTTTATGTCCGGGAAGCAGCGGCACAATCCTTAGAAATGCTGGGCGATCCGGTTTGCATTCCCGCCCTGATTGAGTTATTAAAAGTAGGTTTGCAGGGAGGGCAGCTGATATCACAGCCTGATTTATCTCAACCCTACGAAGCCATTTTAGAAGCCTTGGGAGCCTTGAGGGCGACTGAGTGCGTCGCCTTGGTAAAACCATTTTTAGAGCATCCAATCGAATTGGTGCAATATGCTGCCGCACGAGCGATGTATCAATTAACCCAAGAACCAGTTTATGGAGAACGGTTAGTAAAAGCTCTGACAGGAGATAAATTGCAATTGCGTCGAGCAGTCTTAGCAGACTTGGGAGCAATTGGCTATCTACCCGCAGCAGATGCGATCGCCGAAACTCTTGCCGAAAATAGTCTAAAGCTAATTTCTCTTAAAGGATTACTAGAACATCAAGTTAAGCACACAGCAACAAGCACTTTGTCAGATGGTGCGATTAAAGTGATAAATTTGATGGACTCGCTTTTGTAGTTATAATTTCCCAGGCATTAGTTGTTATTAATACGCTTAAATCAACTGTTTGTCACAGATAAACCCCTAACATAACTGCAAGATAAGGGCTAGGGGGTTTATGCCTGATGTCAACTACGGAGAACTTAAGCTACAATTGGCAGATCCCTAATGACTGATGGCAAATTTTTATGAATAACAGTGACCTTGCGCAAATATTAATTCGTGCTGTGGAAGAAGCAGACTCCTCGGATCGCTTATTAGACGCAGTTCAGGAGTTAGCGGCAGCTGGCATAGAGGAATCTGTTCCCACTCTGATTGCAGCTTTGGGCTACAACAATCCAGGGGCAGCAGTGGCAGCAGTAGATGGACTAATTGCGATCGGCGAAGCCGCAGTACCGTCACTATTGGAACTAATTGATGACTACAACTACAGTGCGAGAGCCTGGGCTATCCGTGCCTTAGCGGGAATTGGCGATGTTCGGGCGCTCGATACCTTGTTAGAGGCAGCAAAAACTGATTTTTCCTTAAGCGTGCGGCGGGCAGCTGCCAGAGGATTAGGCACTTTGCGCTTGCATCAACTACCTGCTGAGAAAGTGGAATCTGTTCAGACTCAGGTATTAGAGGCATTATTACTAATTTCTCAAGATCCAGAGTGGATAGTGCGCTATGCAGCAGTAACGAGTTTAGAAACACTAGCGATCGCCATAGCAGTCACTTTACCCGATCGAGCGTCACTAATTACAAATCAACTTCAGCAAATACTCGATACTGATGCCGATTTGGGAGTTCGTACTCGCGTAGAATTTGCACAGCAAAAAATTCAACAGCAACAACATCAAGAAATGTTTGCACCAAAAAGAAAGCTAGAAGATACTGAAGTGACTGAAATACCTCATCGTGGTGGTGGCAGACGGTAAATCACCAGACACCAACCGCCCTTGCGGTATGGTGTTAGGTTCTGCCAATTCATCGGGGATAGCCTTCAGAACTCCTTGTTTTATTAGTTCTTACATTCGCTTCTCCGATGGGGAGTCCTGGTTCCCAAGACCTTAGTTTTTGTAAAACTAACCAGGCGATAAAGATTGAATTTCTGCCTGGATATTGCCACGAGCAGATGGTTCGGCAAACTCTGACATTAAAGGCGTAAAATAAATACGCGATCGCTGTAAAAATCGTTCTAAAATTTTCTGACGGCCTGTAATATACTCTGCTTCTGCCACCCAGCCATATTCCTGACGAATAGCATGGGCGTATTCTTGATAATCAACTGAGTTATTAGCCAAAATCGCTAAATCTGCATCAACTAGGACTTGGCTATCATAGTCATTTACCGCAGCTTGGTGATCTTTAGTATTCAGAATCAGACGGGTGACAGTAGTTATGATACTTTCTGGAATACCCAAATTACTCAGCAACTCAAAAGCATAGTCTGCACTTCGTTCTTCGTTATCTTTAGCTTCAGTGTCATACACTACGTCGTGAAACCAGGCCGCTAATTGAACAGCAGCTAGGTTGTTGGTGTAGCCTTGCAAAATCTCAATTGTGCTGAGAACGCGATCGATGTGTTTCAGTGTATGGTAATAGCGACCAGGGGTAGAGTAAGCTTCAACCAAGAGATTAAAGGCTTTTTCAGCCGCTACCTGGTCAACGCCAAAGGGTTGGAGTGTATGTTGCCAGTTATAAAATAAAATATCCATAAAGTTTTTTGTAGGCATAGAGGCAGTATACCCATTCTGAGTATTGGAAAAAATAAGTACATGCTGTTAAAACAGCAGTAGAAGACTTCAAGTAGAACCTCACCTTCTAACTCCGCCAGGAGAAAGAGGGAAAAATTTTCCTCCCCTTACTTGCAGCAAAGGGTTAGGAGTGAGTTCACGCGAATATATTTACAAGTTATAAATCTAGTTATAAATCAATGAAACTTTGGACGCCCAATCAACATCTGGACAATGGAAGATTCATTATACAAAAAGTCCTTGGTGGCGGTGGCTTTGGTGTCACCTATAGCGCCATAGAACAGCATACAGGTAAATTAGTTGTTATTAAAACCCTCAACCATATTCAACAAAGTAAAGAAGACTTCCAGCAGCGACAGGTAAAATTTGTCAATGAAGCCTTGCGGTTAGCCAGATGCAGCCATACTCATATTGTCCAAGTCTATGAAGTTATCCAAGAAGATGGCCTCTGGGGCATGGTGATGGAATATATTGATGGGGAAGATTTAGGTGTTTATGTTGAACAGCATGGACAATTGTCGGAAGATGAAGCCTTACGTTCCATTGACCAAGTAGGTCAGGCTTTAGAATATATCCACAAACAGGGATTTTTACATCGAGATGTCAAACCCAATAATATTATTTTGCGTTGTGGTAAATCAGAAGCAGTTTTAATTGATTTTGGGTTAGCAAGAGAATATACCATTGGACAAGTGGGAAGCATGACTAATGAAAGAACTAATGGTTATGCACCCATTGAACAGTATGAAAGACAGGGTAATTTTGGTCATTATACTGATGTTTACGCCTTAGCTGCGACCCTGTATAGTTTGCTCACAAACGAAGTACCTTTCCCTGCTAATTTTAGGGATAAGGGCATACCTTTACCACCACCAAAGCAATTTAATCCGCAAATTAGTGACAGGGTAAATGATGCGATTCTCAAGGGGATGGCGTTGCAGCCCCAAGAGCGTCTACAGTCGGTGTTAGAGTTTCGAGAATTGCTGGGTATTGCTAGCACCCAACCACGCCCACAGGAAGGGCAACAGTTAATTTCAGATATCAAAAGTTTGGCGTTGGCATCCCCAGAGTTTCCGCAATTGGCATCAGAGTCTAAAGCATGGTTGGGGATAGATAAAGAAAAATCAGAGGAAGGCATGACTGTAGTGTTGCCAAAGCAATTTAATCCTCAAATTAGCGATAGGGTAAAGGATTGGATTGTTAAACACATAGGATTGCCATCCCCAAAAGGTCTAACATCGGTGCCGGAGTCTGGAGAAAAATTGCCTGAGATGAAGTTAATCTCTGCTGTGGGCATAGATTACACTCGATTGCGAGATTTACTAGCAGATGGAGAGTGGAAAGAAGCAAATGAAGAGGCGACGCGAGTTATGTTAGCAGTCCCTAAAAGAGAAAAGGAAGGCTGGTTTCGCCCTCAAGATATTGACAACTTTCCCTGTGAGGACATCCGTACCATTGACAAGTTGTGGGTAAAATACAGCGATGGACGGTTTGGTTTTTCGGTACAAAAGCGCATTCATCAAAGTTTGGGTGGCACTAGAAATTACAACAAAAAAACTTGGGAAGCTTTTGCCGATCGCGTCGGTTGGAAAAAAGATGGAGAATGGATATTATACTCCAGACACCTGTGTACTTGGAATTTAAATGCACCCTATGGACACCTCCCCCTCCCTCATCATGGTTTTATGTGGGGTTGTGGGTGTTTTCTTTCCCATCAAGATTTGTAATCAGTATTCAATCGGATTTAATCTCAGAGACTTTGCGGGATATGAGTGGTTCACCACTGTGACATCTGATACAGGTAAGTTATGATCGTGGGCATTAATTTTTTATTGTTAAGATGCCAGCTAAAATCATTCTTACCGTTATCCAAGGACAATTATTAGGACAGCAATATATTTTTGATTGCCGCACTAGCTGCATCATCGGTAGAAGTCCAGATTGCAATCCCCAGTTACCAGATGATGAGAATCATCGGGGCATCTCCCGGTATCACTGTCTACTGGATATTAATCCTCCTGATATTCGGGTGCGGGACTTTGGTAGTAAAAATGGCACTTACATTAACGGTAAAAATATTGGACAACGCCAACGAAATCAAACGGCTGAAGAAGCTGTAAAATGCAGCTTTCCAGAGTACGACTTACGAACAGGCGACGAAATCAACTTAGGTCATACTGTTTTTAAAGTTAGTATAGAAATACATCAAGACGAAGTAAATCTACCAACCTTCATCCCTGATGATGTT
This sequence comes from Nostoc sp. PCC 9305, assembly GCF_963920915.1. Lineage (NCBI taxonomy): Bacteria > Bacillati > Cyanobacteriota > Cyanophyceae > Nostocales > Nostocaceae > Nostoc > Nostoc sp. PCC 9305. The sequence goes on along the minus strand of NZ_CAWUDN010000044.1, from coordinate 29,275 downwards.
ACTGTCAAAAATAACCCAGTACAACAGGCTTATTTCTTAGACATCATCAAATACTTTCTGAATTTGGCTGAGAGTGGCGATCGCAACCTCAAAGCAATTAGCGGTTATAATCTTGTCAAACTTCTCAGCACGAGTGAATTCGGGGAAGTTTATTTAGCACAGCATAATCAGTCTGGCAAGTTCATAGCCTTAAAGGTCATGTTACCAGCAGTGGCGGCGAATGACTTCGCTGTGCAGATGTTTCTCCGGGAGACGGAAAACACTAAGGCTTTGCAACATCCTCATGTAGTGCAACTGATGGATTGTGGCTTCTCGGAAATTATCTTCTTTTTTACAATGGAATATTGTGAGGGCGGTACTGTATGGGATTTCATGCAACAACTAGGTGGGCGATTGTCTGTTGATATTGCTGTACCGATTATTCTGCAAATTTTAGACGCTTTAGAATATGCCCACAATGTTGAACTGCCTTATGTCAAACTGGCTGATGGTAAGTTTGGCAAAGGTAAAGGTATAGTTCACCGCGACCTCAAACCGAGTAATATCTTCCTAACTAATATTGATGGAAAACTGGTGGCAAAAATCGGTGACTACGGCTTATCTAAGGCATTTGACTTGGCTGGTTTAAGTGGCCAAACTTTGACTGGTACTCAAGCTGGTACTCCCGTTTTCATGCCGCGACAGCAGGTGCTTAACTTTAAATATGCCCAACCGGAAGTAGATATTTGGGCAGTTGCGGCTTGTCTCTACAATATGCTAACAGGTTGTTTCCCCCGCAACTTCACAGGCGATCCCTTTCTGGCAGTTTTACAGAATAATCCCATACCAATTCGCCAACGAGATGCAACAATTATGCAACCCCTAGCGCAGGTGATTGATTTGGCGTTGGTTGATAAGCCAGAAATCCACTTTAAGAGTGCAGCTGAATTTAAGCGGGCATTGTTAAGTGCTTTATCATGGTAGAGTTTACAGCATTTTACGATCTATTTAATCCACATCTGTCGTAGGGGTGCAAGACTCTACGTTCGCCCAGCGTCCCGCAGGGAATATTTTTTATCGCTAGTCCCTAGAACGCACGGCGTAAGTAAATCATTCAAAATCAATCAAATCCTTGCGGTATAGGAATTACGAATTACGAATTACGAATTACGAATTACGAATTCCACATAATGGTGACAACTAAATGAAAGCGTCAAAATAGAAGACACAGGCTTTGTACAAAAAGCCTTGCCTTGATTAACGGAGTTATTATCAGTGGTATTACAAGTACAAACAAGCACCTACGAAGCTAAAACCCAAGAAATTGCTAAACAACTTCTAGCCGCAACGCAGGAAAATCGTTCGTTTTTTTCTTCCCTGCGGGATCAAATGCGTTGGGATGATAAATTACTAGCTTGGGCAATGAGTAATCCTGGGTTGCGGGTGCAGCTATTTCGCTTTATAGATACGTTACCTGCTTTGCACAGTAAATCAGAAATTGCCTCACATTTACAAGAATATTTAGGCGATGAATCTGTAGAATTACCGGCAGCTTTGAAGGGGATGCTAAACTTTGCTAACCCCGACTCAATGCCAGGACAAGTTGCAGCTACAACTGTTGGGACAGCGGTTGAGACGCTTGCCCATAAATATATTTCTGGGGAAAATATTAAACAAGTCATCAAAACAGTTGAACGACTGCGAAAAGAAAAAATGGCTTTCACCATCGACTTACTTGGTGAAGCCGTAATTACCGAAGCGGAAGCGCAGTCTTATCTAGAACGCTATCTAGAATTAATGCAACAATTGGTGGAAGCATCGAAGAATTGGGCAGTTATTCCGGCGATTGATGAGGCTGATGGCGAACCGATACCCAAAGTTCAGGTTTCTGTTAAATTAACGGCCTTTTATTCCCAATTTGACCCATTAGATGCTAAAGGTAGTGAGGAGCGAGTTAGCGATCGCATTCGGATTCTCTTACGTCGTGCTAAAGAGTTGGGCGCAGCTGTGCATTTTGATATGGAACAGTATGCTTATAAAGACATAACTCTCAGCATTCTGAAAAAACTGTTACTAGAAGAAGAATTTAGACAACGCACAGATATTGGCATGACAATTCAAGCATATCTGCGTGATAGCGAACAAGATGCCAAAAACGTAATTTCCTGGTTGAAAGAACGTGGTTATCCCCTAACAATCCGCTTGGTGAAAGGCGCATATTGGGATCAAGAAACTATCAAAGCAGCCCAAAAGCATTGGCCACAGCCAGTCTACAACGACAAAGCCGCAACTGATGCTAACTTTGAAACCATCACTCAGTTGTTGTTAGAAAATCATCAATATGTTTATTCTGCCATTGGTAGCCATAATGTGCGATCGCACTCTCGCGCCATTGCCATAGCTGAAAGTTTAAATGTCCCCCGCCGTCGCTTTGAGTTGCAAGTCCTCTACGGTATGGGTGATAAAGTTGCCAAGGCGTTGGTTGATAAAGGTTATCGGGTGAGAGTTTACTGTCCCTACGGTGAATTATTACCTGGGATGGCGTATTTAATTCGCCGATTGTTGGAAAATACCGCTAATAGTTCTTTTTTACGGCAAAATCTCGAAAATCGACCAATTGAAGAGTTGTTAGCAGCGCCGATTGTCAAAGAAGAAAAAAACTCTTTAACTCCTAACTCCTCACTCCTAACTCCTAACTCTCATTTCTCTGGTGCTGCTGATACCGATTACGCCGAGGAAGAGGTGAGAAAGAAGGCGGCGCAAGCTTTCCAAAGCGTTCGTCAACAACTTGGTAAAACATATTTACCGCTGATTAATGGCGAGTATGTCAATACACCGGAATTTGTTGATTCTCTCAATCCTTCTAAGTTCAGTGAGGTAATTGGTAAAGTTGGTTTGATTAGCGTTGAACAAGCAGAACAGGCGATGCAAGCTGCGAAAGCGGCGTTTCCTGGGTGGAAGAAAACACCAGCTAAACAACGCGCTGATATTTTGCGGAAAGCGGGTGATTTGATGGAACTCCGCCGCGCTGAACTTTCAGCTTGGATAGTTTTGGAAGTTGGGAAACCAGTTAAGGAAGCTGATGGAGAGGTTTCGGAAGCGATAGACTTTTGTCGGTACTACGCTGATGAGATAGAACGGTTAGATGAAGGTGTGAATTATGACATACCTGGTGAAACAAACCGTTATATCTACCAACCACGGGGAATTGCTGTAGTGATTTCTCCCTGGAATTTTCCGCTAGCGATCGCTTGTGGGATGACTGTTGCAGCTTTGGTTTCAGGCAATTGCACTCTCCTCAAACCTGCGGAAACATCTTCTGTAATTGCAGCGAAACTTACAGAAATCTTGGTAGACGCTGGTTTCCCTAAAGGTGTATTTCAATACGTACCTGGTAAGGGTTCGGAAGTCGGGGCTTATTTGGTAAATCATCCAGATACTCATGTAATTGCTTTTACAGGTTCCCAAGAAGTCGGCTGTAGAATTTACGCAGAAGCAGCAACATTGAAACCCGGACAGAAACACATGAAACGGGTGATTGCTGAAATGGGCGGCAAGAATGCCATTATCGTTGATGAAAGTGCTGATTTAGACCAAGCTGTTGTGGGGGTAGTGCAGTCGGCATTTGGTTACAGTGGACAAAAATGTTCTGCTGCTTCCAGGGTGATTGTACTGCAACCCATTTATGATGCCTTTGTGCAGCGGTTGGTGGAAGCGACGAAATCCTTAAATATTGGAGAAGCAGAGTTACCAAGTACACAAGTTGGGCCAGTAATTGATGCTAATGCCCGCGATCGCATCCGCGAGTATATTGAGAAGGGTAAGGCAGAAGCACAATTAGCTTTGGAATTACCAGCACCCGAACAAGGCTACTTTATTGGCCCTGTCATTTTTAGTGAAGTATCTCCAAATGCGGTAATTTCCCAGCAAGAAATTTTTGGCCCTGTGCTGGCGGTAATTCGGGTGAAAGATTTCCAGGAAGCGTTAGCAGTCGCCAACGGTACAAATTTCGCCTTAACTGGCGGACTTTATTCTAGAACGCCTTCGCACATTCAGCAGGCGCAGACAGAGTTTGAAGTCGGCAATTTGTACATCAACCGCAATATTACCGGAGCGATCGTTGGACGGCAACCCTTTGGTGGATTCAAACTTTCTGGAGTAGGTTCTAAAGCAGGTGGCCCTGATTACTTACTGCAATTTTTAGAACCACGCGCGGTGACAGAAAATATTCAACGTCAAGGTTTTGCACCAATTGAAGGAGCAGATTAAACTTAAACCCTTTCCCTAATTGGTCGCGGTAGGAAGCAGTGTTGGGAGCATCCACTTTTGGAAGAAACACCGGGCGATTGGAAATCGCGGCTACACAAACTCTCGTCCGCCTACGCGGACTCTCTGAAACCCGCGCAGGCGGGTTTAGTTTGTATAGCCCCAGACTTCTAGTCTGAGGGCGATCCGCCAAAAGTGGATGCTCCCGCAGTGTTTCGACTACGCTCACAACTGGGCAGTATTCCTCCTGCCTCCTGCCTCTCTTATTAAACTACAATAGGTAGTAAAATCATGTCCGCTTGATTACTTACTAAACCCCAAGAACCCCACCCCGCCGGCGGGGTGGGGTGTGATGACTATGGGAATCACAACTAATTACCCGGACATGATATAACATCAAACAAAGTTAAATGAGTAATTTAGTTATAAAAGCTGCTGAATTACCTAAAGATTTTCCGGCAATTCAAGCAATTAGAAAATCAGTTTTTCAAGAAGAACAAGGGGTAGATCCCGCTTTAGAATTCGATGGCAAAGATGAAATATCGGATCATCTAATTGCTTATTTAAATATGGAAGTTGTGGGTACTGCTAGAATCAGATATTTAGATGATAAAACTGCCAAAATAGAAAGGTTAGCTGTTTTAGCTACAGTAAGAGGGCAAGGTATTGGTAAGAAAATTATGGAAAATGCCCTACAAGTGATAGCTAACAAAAATATTCCAGAAGTAGTGATTCATGCTCAAGAATATGTGAAAGATTTATATAAAAAACTCGATTTTGTAGAAGAAGGAGAAGTATTTGAAGAAGCTAATATTCTCCATGTGAAAATGATCAAAAGATTTTCACAGTTAAAGTAAAAATATTATCTAGTATATTTTTTAACTAATTGTTTGTACAAAAATGTATTTTTATGAGCAATTAACTAAAATATCTCATCAAAATCGACTCTAACTGGACTATGCGAATTGGCTTAACAAGGTAGTCATTAGCGCTACCTGGCAGCATGGCAATTTCCTCCTCTAAAGGTTCGCTAAAGGTCGTCATTACAATCGGTAAATGTTCCCGATAAGGCTCTTTTCTAAGGATTTTCAGCAAATTCCAGATATGAACATCCTTTTTTACTAACTGAAAATCAAAAAAAACTAAATCTGGTTGGAAGTTTTGTACTTGTTTTAAAAAGTCGTTACCATTATCTATCCACTTGACTTGGTAGCCAATTGTGTGGAGATAATCTTGCAACACTGTTGCTGTGTTTTCCTCTTCTTCTACAAGTAAAATAGTTTTATTTGTGGGGATGACTGGAGAAGAAGAGGACGAGGTAAAATTTGCTTCCTCTTCTGTCTCATCTATCTCATTTGTCTCATTTTCCCCATTTTCCCCATTTCCCGGATGCTCTGAATTTGGTAGAAACAGAGTGAACTGACTGCCCTTTCCTAGAGTTGATGTCACGGTAACATCTCCACTATGTAAACGCGCTAATTTCCGCGTCAAGGCTAAACCCAAACCAGTGCCTTCATACTGCCGATTTAAGCGACTGTCAAGCTGTTTAAACGGTTCAAATAGAAATTGAAACTGGCTTGAATCTATACCAATACCAGTATCTGAAACTGTAAACGTTATCCCTTGTGGCACTTTTTTGACTACCAGCGATACTTCACCTGCTGGGGTAAATTTAATGGCATTGGTCAGCAAGTTGAGTAGCATTTGCTTGATGCGCCGCTCATCAGCAATACAAATATCAGCTTCTTGGTCAATTTCATGTGTGAGTTGCAATCCCTTTTCTGAGGCGCGATCGCGCACTGTCCAAATGGCATAATTACATATATCTGCCACTGATAAAGATGATAGTAACAGATCCTCTTTACCTGCTTCTACCTTAGATAAGTCAAGGATATCGTTAATCACTGCCAGCAGGTGTTCGCCACTACTATAGATACAACTTACATATTCGTTCTGCTTTTCATTTAGAGAGCCAACTATTTCTTGTTGCAGTAACTGTGACAAACCCATAATCGCATTGAGAGGTGTCCGCAACTCATGGCTCATGGTTGCTAAAAATTCAGTTTTTGCTCGACTGGCAGCTTCTGCTGCTTCTTGAGAAGCGCGTAGTTTCAACTCTGTTTGCTTACGTTCAGTAATATCCTCAATCATCGCTAGAAAAAACTCAGGTTTACCATTGCTGCCTGGTATAACAGAAACAGAGATATGAGTCCAAAGTAAGTTACCATTTTGATGCTGGCAGCGTCTTTCTATCTCAATACGATGTCTTTCGACAAGCTGTTTCTGATGGTTGGAGGGTTGTAAACCGTCCCTGGAAGTTCTCTTTAAGTCTGTGCGAATTCCTGACATCAGTTGTTTGTAAAGTTTTAAATCCTCCCTTTCTATGGAAATGTAATCTGTAAAGCACTTGCCGTATAACTCTTCTCGGCTGTATCCTAAAATCTCGCACAGTGCCAGATTAGTATCGACTATCTGCCCTTTCATATCTATCAGTCCAATGCCGATAGACGAACGCTCAAAAATCGCCCGAAATTGTGCCTCGCTCTGTCGCAGTGCTTCCTGTACGACGTTTCGCTCGTTCGCCTCTATAGCCAGTGTCACAAAATCTGCAATTGAGCCAGCAAAACTCTCTTCTTCTAAAGTCCATTGGCGACCTTCGCCTATGTGTTCGTGACACACTACGCCTACCAAATGACCCTCTAGCCAAATTGGTGCGTCTAGTATAGATGCGATCCCCAACACTGAAAGATAAGACTCGGATAATTCTTGGGTTCTGGGATCGTTTCTGGCATCATCTGCGGCAATAGTACGTTCCTCTTCTAAAGCCTGGAAATAAGCAGGAAAATCTGTTTTTAAAAGCGAGTTACCAAAGGTATGCTCCTTAGTCTTGACATCATATAAATTAATGCATTCAATTTTTGAACGTTCTTCATTATATAACCATACCCCCACTCGCTCTACTAATAGCGTCTGAGCAGCAGTTTCTGTGATTTCCCTCAACACGGCATTGAGATTACCTTGCTGAAATGTCTTGCTTCTTGCCAGTTGCACCAACGTCTGGCTTTGTTTTCGCCGACTATTTTCTCTGATTCGTAAAGCCTCTTGGGCCTGGTTGTGCTCTGTAATATCTCTAGCTGACACCACCTGCATTAGTTGCCCTCAAGAAGAAATAATTTGGATTTGCAGTTCTACGGAAAAAGTAGAACTGTCTTTGTATAACTACAATTACTTGAGATGGTTTTTCATAACCGGAAAGTATAATTTTTCTAATTAAATTTTATGATTCTGGCTAATTAGTTATAAGCTAGATTTTGCGGATTACTTCTGTTACTTCATACGATTAATTTTTGCCAGGGGATAATTAGCATTTGAAGTAATTTCACTATTAAGTAATTATACTATTAAGTAGTATAAGTAGTATAGTATTTTTAATTTGGAACTGGGGAGTGGTAAAGATTCTTTCCAATACCCAATCCCCAGTACAATAGACCTCTTGCAAAAGTCTCTAACACCCCACCCCCAACCCCTCCCCGCAAGCGGGGAGGGGAGACAAAGCGTAGCTTTGGCGGGGTGGGGTTCTTTCTTATTTTTGATTTATGCAAGAGGTCTAATTTCTTGCTTAGTACTGACTAGCAAAATACCCTTGATTCTCCTAGAGAAAGATACCTAATGGCTCAAATTCTGCCAAACTAAAGGTAACGGCAAGGATTTGCGGAGGTGGAGCGATGACAGATAGTGATGTAAGAATTGTTTCCCTGATTCCTGGTGGAACGGAGATTTTAGCGACACTAGGATTGGTTAATGCTATTGTGGGGCGATCGCACGAATGCGATTACCCTCCAGAAATCCTCAATCGCCCCATTTGTACCCAAGCACGTTTAAACAGTGATGCCTCCAGCAGCCAAATTCACGACGAAGTGAATAATTTACTGCAATCTGCTCTTAGTATTTATGAAATCAAAACAGATGTTTTAGAGAAATTGCAGCCTACCCATATTCTCACTCAAGACCAGTGCGATGTTTGTGCTGTTAGCTTACATGATGTTGAAAAGGCAGTTGCTACACTCATTGACAGTAAACCTCAGATTATTTCTTTACAACCCAATATTCTCCCGGATGTTTGGGCTGACATTGAGCGAGTCGGCAATACCTTTGGCGTAGACTCGTTAAAAGTCTTAGAAAATTTAGAAGCTCGCGTCAAAATTTGTCAGCAAAAAATCCAAGGACTTTCTTTAGATGAATTGCCTACTGTCGCCTGTATCGAGTGGACTGATCCTTTGATGATCGCCGCTAATTGGATTCCTGAATTAGTTAACTTAGCAGGAGGACAATCTCTATTTTGCGCTACAGGTCAGCCTTCTCCGATATTGCCGTGGGAAACACTAGTAACAACTAATCCCGATGTAATTGTTTTTATGCCTTGTGGTTTTGATTTAAACCGGACTCGCAAAGAAGCCAATTTGTTAACTCAACGTCCAGAGTGGGAAAAACTACATGCTACCAAGGCTGGTAGAGTTTACATTACTGATGGCAATTCTTACTTTAATCGTCCAGGGCCGCGACTGGTAGATTCTCTAGAAATTTTGGCAGAAATTTTGCATCCAGAAATTTTTCAATACGGCTACAAAGGAACTGCTTGGGAAGTTTTGTAAATAAGAATTCAGAACTCAGGAGCGGAGCCGGAGACGCTCCGCCTCCGGTCAGAATTCAGTATAAATTCAAGTCCGGCTGAGTGAGATTGGTTTAAAATCTTGGCGCGTTCCAATTGCCCACAAAGACTAATTCTGATTCCTGGATTCTGAATTCTGACTTCTTCTTCAAGGTGTTTGTTCCGAATCTGCCGATGGTTCATTGTTAAATAGCAGCAGGCGTGCAGCAAGAATAGCAAATCCTACAGCCGCGATCGCTTTTAAAACGCGTGTAGGTAATAATTCGGCTACTGCACCCCCTGCTAACGATCCCAACAGGCTTGTCAACAGCAATGCGCCTGCTGCACCAAAAAATACTGCACGTGGAGAATTAGAACGTCCTGAAAGTGCGATCGCCGCTAGCTGACTTTTGTCACCCAATTCTGATAAAAAAACCGTAATAAAGCTAAGTCCTAATAAATGCCAATCCATATATTTAGGGGGAATGGGGAATGGAGAGCAGGTGGAGATGAGAGAGCAGGAGGAGATGAGGGAGAATAACTACTAACTTTTAATTCCTAATTCTTAACTAGTAACTTCTAACTCCTAACTCCTAACTCCTAACTTTTAACTAACCTTGGAGTACATCCCAAAATAGCATTAGGGAAATTACCAACAGCATCACGCCGGCTGATTTTTCTACCGTTTTTGGGCTGAGTCGATTGGCTAGCCAACTACCTAAAAGTACACCTAATAAGCTGGTGGTTATTAGCGCCGCCGCCGAGCCGATAAATACCACCCACGGCGAATGAGATTGTGCGCTCATTAACAGAGTCGATAGCTGAGTTTTATCTCCAATTTCTGCTAGAAAAATGGTTACAAAAGTCGTACCAAAAACCACTAGTACTGATTGCTGCTTTTGAGGACTATCGGCAATTACAGGCTGAACTGACGAAGCGATCGCGGGAGTTAAGTTAATATCATTGCTATCTTTCAGTTCTAGCTCGATCTCAGTGTGAGATATGCCAGAAATCTCCAAAGGTACAGAGTCAAGTTTCACAAGCAGTAGTTTTGGTTGCTAGGGTCTTTTCATATTTCTATCATTTTCTCAGATTTTTGTCATAAATTGCAACCCCACACAAAAAAAGGAGGGTTGGATGTCAAAGGCCAACAGCTTTGTCAAACCGTAGTATTTCTAAACTGCGATCGCCGTAAACTCCTTCTATTTGCTGGCGACAGCAGTCAATAGCAAAATCGTTGACTTCTTCTGGTTCAACCCCATACATATCTTGAAACACTTCTGATTCCACACGGCAGAAGCGCGGACGATTGGAGTAGATGCGACATTCTCGCGTGGTATGGTCGAAATTAACGCACCATCCCCCTTCGCCTACCATGCTGAGGTAGAGTTCTAGTTCTGGTGGTGAGAGATACTCTTCCAAGTCTGGACGCTCTGCTGGGTCGAGATTACAGCAGGCTCCACATTGCTTTACACATTGCCAAGTTGACATTTTGGATTAGGGATTGAAGAAGGGAATAGGGGACAGGGAATAGGGGACAGATTATTCCCTGTCACCTCTTCCCTAATCCCAATCCCCCTATTTTACGTTTTTATATCTTTTCTTATAATTTTGTTAAGTAAATTAAATCTAACAACCCATAGCCAGATATGATCTATTGCGGGTTTTGTAATTAAGTTATTGAATTTTTTAAGACTATTGTAAGGAGAAAAAAATGTTTGACGCTTTATCTGGATTGTTTAACGCTTTTACCAGTATCAATTGGGAAGTTATTTTCCAATTGCTGTCCGTGGCGCTAATTGTGATTGCTGGCCCAGCAGTAATCTTTGTGCTGGCATTTCGCAACGGCAACCTTTAACAGTGCTGAGTGCTGACTAAGGAGTTAACAGTTAGGAGTGAGAAGTTAATTAAGAATTCATAACTCATAACTCATAACTCAGCACTCAATACTGATAACGCCTGAAGGGCAGCTTGGATAATATTGTCATACTGTGGTTGAGAGAGATCGACTTCTTTGGCGTTTTGACGATTAGTACCCAGCAAACCAATTATATGTCCTGGCTGCATGGCTAAGACTTTGCCTTCAGAATTTTTAATTCTTAATTCTGCTTCAATACCGTTTTTATAGAAACCACAAGCATATTGTCGCTGGTTGTACTCAAAGGTGGTGCTTGACTGGATAGGTGACGAAGCAAAAAATTGTTGAAGCTTAATTGGCAACCTAACACCGATTAACTCCAGTTCGATACTAGTGTTACCGTTAAAGTAATTTTCTCGCAGTTTGTAAGCAACATCTACTCGCGGTGGTAAACGGAAATAGTCGCCCCAACGCCAAGCGATCGCTTTAATTTTATACTCCTGATTATCGATAGTTTGGGCAATTGTCAGTTTGATGTGACCCTTACCAACAATTTTTTGCTCAACCACTTGGACATTAGGTGTCCAGAAAACTGGATCGGGGTTGTCCATACCGCAGGGGTGTAGAGCATTCAGCTGTTGATAAAGCTGCTGATTGAGATGATTGAGGTTGACTTCAGCATCAATTTTCAGCAGAGGTTTGAGATGTTGGGGTTCAAGACACTGGTTAGCAAACTCAATCAAACGCGATCGCAATACTTGTAAATTTTCTGCTGGTAGAGAGAATCCCCCGGCTGCTTTGTGTCCGCCAAATTTGCCTAGTAAATCGTGACAATATTCCAAAGCTTCAAATACATGAAACTCTGGAATTGAGCGTGCTGAACCGCGTATATGTTCTTCATCCTCATAAGTACCGATGAACACTGGAACACCATAGCGTTCCACCAGGCGGGAGGCGACGATGCCAATAACGCCGTGATGCCAATTAGGTTGAACAACAATTAATACACGATCTTGCTGTAGAGATGCAACAAATTCTGCTTCTACATAAGCGATCGCTTCTTGTTCAATTTGCTGACACATTTCCTGGCGAGAGGCGTTGATTTGTTCGCACTGCATTGCTCTTTCCAGCGCCACTCCCATATCATCTGTAGTCAGCAATTCAATCACAGTCTGGGGATTACCAATCCTACCAATAGCATTAATTCGCGGCCCCAAGCGAAACCCGATATCTTCAGGCTTGAGCGATTTTGGATTTTGGATTTTGGATTTTGGATTGGAGCTTTTCTCCTCTGCTCCCCTGCTCCCCTGCTCCCCTGCTCCCTCATCTCTCGCCTGCACGCCGCCTACCTGAATCAACGCCTGTATGCCAGGTAAGTGGGATTTGGGTAAATGTTGTAAACCACGTTTTACCCAACGGCGATTTACACCAGTTAAGGGGGCTAAATCTGCGATCGTTCCCAGCGTAAATAATGCTAGCATCGGTTGGATTAAGCCCTTAGTCTGCCCTAGCTGTTGTGCTAGAGACACTGCCAAAATATAGGCAACACCAACACCAGCAACACCCCGATAAGGTGAAGATTCAGCTATTAGTTTCGGGTTGAGAATAGCGTTAGCTGGCGGTAATTTTTGAGGGATATCATGATGATCGGTGATAATCACTGCAAGACCAAGTTCTCTAGCTCTCGCAACTGGTTCAAACGCAGAGATACCATTATCTACAGTCAGAATTAGCCCCACACCTTCGCTGTGAAATTCTTCAACTATACGTTTATTAATACCGTAGCCTTCATGCATCCGGCTGGGGATAGCATAATCTACTTGTGCGCCTAAAGTGCGGAGACTACGTAAAAGTAGAGCAGTGCTGGTCATCCCATCAGCATCGTAATCACCACAAATAGCAATTTTTGTTTGAGAAGCGATCGCATTTTCCAACAACTCCAAACTAATCGCCAAATCTGGGAAATCTTCTAACGGCGAAGGCAAAACTAAAGACTCTGGATCTAAAAATGCCTGTATTTGTTCTGGTGTTTCCATACCCCGATTTATCAACAACTGGCTGATAATCGGTGAAAGATTTGTCAAAGCTGCCAGATTTTGGGCAAATTCTGGTTTTTGCGGATAAATTTGCCAGCGCTGATCGGGTAAGCGTCGGCGAGGCTTTGAAAGTTCAGATACAGGTCGGTCTAGCACAATAAAAGTTAGGAGTTTTCAGTTATGAGTGTTGAATTGAAAGTTGTTTCTTAACTCATAACTAATAACATTATTTGCTACCTATAACACGTTTATCCTACCATCATCCATAATATATAACGAGCGATCGCCTGGAGAGCGCCAGGTCGGACGGAGTTCTAGCCGCAATGTACCAAAGTTAGGTTTGGAGACTATTGCTTGTAGTGATAAACCCTTTTCGCTCCAAAATATCAGAGATGTATTTGGCTCAGTACCCTCTATTTGTTCTAGATTTAATTTCTGCCCTGGACTCAAAGATATTGCACCAGTCCCGGAGGGTTTTTGGATTTTAATCAGATTGGGTGTGCTATTTATCACTTCAACTCGGATATATTGCCCCGGTGTAAACTGAATTGGGCGAGAACCACACTTAGAAGCACAAGTTCCAGCAAAGGTATAGCTGGGGTTATGGATGGATGCTGTGAGAAGGGTGACTGCAATTAAAGCAAACGACAGAGGCTTAAACATAATACACAGTATAACTACTAAACTGAAATATTACTTTAAATTAAGACTATTAAGCCTCAGCATATTTTCCAGAATTAAGCTAATGCAAAGCAATATCAGCCCATTATTCTTTGAAAAGCCAACCTCACGCTCTGAATTCTCTGCAAACAATACATAGGAAAAAGGAACAGATATAAAGAGGGTTTTATATATTTTCTCTTCGCTAGTTCGCAGCACATCGAAAAACGCACCGAAGATTACGATCGAACTCTGCTTTTTTCTGTAATGAATGAAATAATCAGTGGTACATTATCTGGGGTAGTAGTTCTGATATTCATCGATATTACCTTATGACGACATCTTCCTAAATACGCTGGTTGTAAGGTATTAAGCTACCGATTAGCCAAAAGCGCGATCGCCAACCTACCAATCAAAAATCAGTTGGTAATCTCCAATCCTGACATTGCTTCTTTTTGAATTTTCATTTCTATCCCGTGAACAGCAGCACAATGAAAAATATGAGATTCAGTAGTTTCATTAAAATAAAACCAATCTCCTAATGATTCACCTGCCGTAGTTGTGATTTTGTACAGTTTATTTGGCAATAAAGGAATATGGTTAGACATGATTTGATTTTTTATTGATTTGTAATCTGCCTGTCAATTAACTTTTTAGCTTCAGCTAACGCTACTTCATATCCCCCATACGTTTTACCTACAGGTAAAAGAAGCTGTCCATTTTTTCCAAAACTAAAAGTCCAATATTTCTCCCCAGTCATTTTGTCTTCTGGAGTTTGTTTGATTTGTATTGAATATCCTTTGTATTCAGTAATCTCGTACCTGTTTGTCATTTCAGTACAAATGTATTATATAGACTAGAAAGTAAGGCTATCATTAGCCAATATAAAAGTCAACTCATACATTAATATTTTTTATATTTTCTTTAGAAAAGCATAAAAGATGAGAACCATACCCCGCCCCGGCACACCAACAAGTTTTTTACAGTGTGAATGTAATCGCTGTTAAGGCGGGGTATAGGTAGCCCATCACAAAGTTGGACTAGTGTAAGCCATAATCAAGACAGAATTAGGAATCAGGAACACAGAAGTGAATCATGCACATCCTATCCCTTCATTATCCCGATGACTTACTTATTACCTCCGGTAAATCACCTCAAGCGTTAGAAGCAGAACTCACATTTTTGCTCGCAGTCAAACTATTTGAGCTACGCCGACTATCGCTTGGTAAAGCCGCCGCCTTTTGCAGCATGAATAAACCGCAGTTCATGTACGAACTAGGACGTTTGCAAATCCCTGTTATCAACTTAGATGATGACCAAATCGCCGACGAATTGCGCGATGATTAATTCTGTCATCGTTGCCGATAGCAGCCCCCTCATTTCCTTGGCAATTATCGCGCAACTGGAACTTTTACCCCAACTTTATCAGCGAATATTACTTCCCACAGCCGTATGGGATGAAGTAACAATCCAAGGTGTAGGTTTACCTGGCGCACAAGCCGTCAGTCAGTTAACTTGGTTGGAAATTCAAGCCCCTGAAGCCCTGATATTAGAACCATTATCAATCCTAGTTGATCGTGGAGAAGCTGAAGCTATTGCCTTGGCTCAGTCCACTCCAGATAGTACGGTACTTTTGGATGATGCTCAAGCACGAAGGGTTGCAGAACGCTTAGGAATTCGCCGGATAGGTACTCTTGGCATTTTGCGTAAGGCGAAAAAAGCAGGCTTGATTGTTGAGCTTAAAGTATATATTGAGCAGTTACGCACCAATGGAATTTATATCCGACCTAGCCTCATTGATGCAGTGCTACGGGATGTCGGAGAAATAGACTAATCGAAGATTCAGATAAAACTCAAACAAAATTTTTTGAGTGTTATGCAGCATAGGGTGACTCTCCTACGCATTATAGATTGAGTCTGTAGTGCCGCTATTTTAGTGAGTCTGGTATCACAAAACAAAACCCTGTACAAAGTTTTACCTTATTGTACAAGGTTGTCTATTATCCTAAATACTTAGGACAAGCTCTTTAACCGAAGCGTCCACTGATGTAATCTTCAGCTTCTTTAGTTTGAGGAGAACTGAACATTTGCGCTGTCGGATTAAACTCAACTAATTTTCCGCGGCGTTTGCCATACTCGTCAATTTCTGTATTGAAGAAAGCCGTAAAATCTGCCACTCTAGAAGCTTGCTGCATGTTGTGAGTCACCATAATGATGGTGTATTGCTCCTTGAGTTGTAAGCAGAGTTCTTCTACTTGGCGGCTAGAAATTGGGTCGAGAGCAGAACATGGTTCATCCATCAATAATACATCTGGCTTCATTGCGATCGCACGGGCAATGCAAAGTCGTTGCTGTTGTCCGCCAGATAATGCAGTTCCCTTCTCTTTGAGTTTGTCTTTGACTTCATCCCAGATAGCAGCGCGTCTGAGGGAATCTTCCACCAATTCATCGATGTTACCTTTATAACCGTTAGCCCGCGGACCAAAGGCAATATTCTCGTAGATTGACTTAGGGAAAGGATTCGGTCTTTGAAAAACCATTCCAACTTGGCGGCGTAATTTGACAGAATTTATCTTAGGATCGTAAATATTGCGATCGCGATAATTCAGTCTACCCTCAACCTTAGCACCAGGAATTAAATCATTCATCCGATTGAAGCAACGCAGTAAGGTACTTTTACCGCATCCTGAAGGCCCAATAAAAGCAATAATTTGTTTATCAGGAATCTTTAGATAAACATCTAAAAGTGCTAGAAATCCTCCATAGAAGACCTTCACACCTTCAACATTGAAAACGTTATTACCTTGTTCAATTGTGGCGCTATCTGATTTACTTCTACTATTGCTATAAGTCATTTTGCGTATCTCCAAATAAGCTGTGAATGTATCCAATTAGATATTTAATTACCTAACGGATTGAGAAGCGTTGCCGGATATAAATTGCTACACCATTTAAAGCTAAAATTAAGAGCAACAACGCAATAATTGTCGCTGCTGCTGCACCAGCAAAACCCGGTTCAGGACGAGTGATGTAACTGTAAATTTGAATGGGTAATGCCATAAATCTCTGGAACAAACCAGGGTCAAAAGTGAGAAAACCCACAGCACCGACAACAATTAGAGATGCTGCATCACCAATGGCACGAGATACAGAAATAATCACTCCTGTCAGAATACCAGGAATAGCATAGGGTATGACGTGACTGCTGATAGTTCGCCATTTGGTAACACCTAATCCATAAGAAGCATTTCTCAGAGAATCTGGGACGGCACGAATTGCTTCTCTAGAAGTAACAATAATTACTGGTAAAGACAACAAAGATAAAGTCAATGCACCAGAAATCAAAGCGGGGCCAAACCCAAGCAGATAATTGAAAACTCCTAAACCCAGCAATCCATAAACGATAGAAGGTACGCCTGCCAGATTACTGATATTAATCTCAATAATCGCTGTCCACCAAGCTTTAGGTGCATACTCTTCTAGATATAAAGCTGCTCCGACACCAATAGGAACAGTAACAAAAATCACAACAGTTCCCAAAAGAATGCTGCTGATAATTGCAGGACGAATGCCACCTTGGTCAGCAAAACGAGAAGGAGTTTCGGTCAGAAAGCCGGGTGACAAAAATCTACCTAATCCGTCTTTAAAAATATCAAAAAGTAGCAATGCTAGGATAAATAAACCAATCAGCAATCCTAACAAAAAAATTACTTCAAATACTTTCCCTAATGTCTCTCTACTTTCAACATTATCGGTAAATTCTGTCGTAGAATCTAGAGAACTATTTGGTTGATAAATTGTAGCCATACTTATTAATCGTATTTTTCTTTAAAGCGATTTGCAATCAAGTAACTAACAATATTCAAAACTAGGGTGATTATAAACAGAACAGCACCTACAGCATATAAGGTTTTGAAATTGAGACTACCACGTGGACTATCTCCTCCAGAAATTTGTGCCATGTAAGCTGTCATTGTTTCTATTGATTCCGCAAAATTAACAGTCAGCTTTGGCTGTAGTCCGGCGGCGATGAGAACAGTCATTGTTTCACCCACAGCACGAGAAATACCCAATATAATTGAGGCAATGATTCCAGAAAGCGCGGCTGGTAGAACTACTTTAAAAATGGTTTCCAGTTTCGTGATACCTAAAGCATAAGAGCCTTCTCGTAAAGAGCGGGGAACTGCTTTAATAGCATCTAAGCTGATAGAACCAACGGTAGGAGTAATCATTACTCCCATCATTAATCCTGCACTCAAAGCGTTGAATATTTCTACAGCGATAATATTCCGTAGCAATGGTGTGACAAACAATAGTGCAAAGTAACCATAGACTACTGTTGGTATTCCCGCTAAAAGTTCCACTGCTGGACGTAAAACTGCTGCTACTTTTGGTTGAGCATACTCACTTAAATAAATAGCAGAAGATAACCCCAAAGGAATAGCAACTGCCATTGCAATAGCTGTTGTTAAGAAAGTGCCATTAATCAAGGGCCAAACGCCAAAATGTCTATCTGCAAATAAAGGAGTCCATTTAGTATCAAGAAAGAATTGAGCAAAGGAAACTTCTTGAAAAAAACCGAATGTCTCCTGAAAGATAATTACGACAATTCCAAAAGTAGTTAAAACTGAAACTAAAGCACAAGCAAATAAAATTACTGCAACAATCTTTTCAGAAATATCTTCAGATGGATTTTTGTCCAATGACTGTCTGGATAGTAGATAAGGATCGTCTTGAGAATTGAGATTTTGCATAAACAGTTAATTTTTTAACTACACTCAGACTACAATAGCTGGAACTTTATTTAAATAAAGTTTGTAATTGGTTCACCTGGTTTTGCTTTTTTGAATTTTGTCCCCGTTTCACCAGTAGCAAATTTTTGTTTGACTTTGACATAAGCTTCATCAGGTAGCGCCACATAACCAACACTATCTACCCACTTCCAAGAATTTTCTAGATAAAAATCTACAAATTCTTTAACTGCTGGCTTGGTATCTAAGGATTTTTTACTGACATAGAGAAATAGAGGACGAGACAAAGGTGTGTAGATATTTTTGATGACATTATCTACAGGAACCGGCTTTTCACACTTTCCTGTAGGACTTTCTACAGCAACTAAATTGAGTTTATCTTGATTTTGAATGTAATAAGATATCCCCACATAACCCAAGGCTGATACATCACCTGACACACCTTGTACAAGGAGATTTTGATTGTGACTAGGGGTGTAATCTGTACGCCCATTTTTGGCTTTGCCAGTCACAGCTTGAGTCATATAATCAAAGGTTCCAGTATCAGAAGCAGGAGCATAAAGCTTCAGTTTTTCGTTAGGGAATTTGGGATTAACTTGATTCCAAGTCAAGATTTTACCGTCTGATTTTGCGCCCCAAATTTTGCCCAGTTCCTTAATAGTTAGACATTTGGCGAAGTTATTTTTACGGTTAGCAATTACGGCTATACCATCTAAAGCTACAGGTAACTCGACAAATTCAATATTTTTACTTTTACATTTTTTGATTTCTTCATCTCGAATGGTACGAGAAGCACCAGCTATATCAATGTCGCCATTACAAAATTTACTGAAACCACCACCAGTACCACTTGAGGCGACACTAACTTTAGCTTCAGGTTTGCCTTTGCCATATTCTTCTGCAACTGCTAAAGAAACAGGAAAACCTACAGCAGCACCATCAATACTTACTTGACTTTTCAATTCTTGTCCGCTGTTACAAGCAGTGATACTGCTGGCAAGAATCATTAAAGATGTTAAGAAAAAACTATTCTGAAATCGGTTACAAAAGCTCATAAATTATTCATTGAGATAAAGTGGCTGAGAATTACTTATGCTTGGCTAGCTGCAAAATGTAGAGAATGCAGCATGATATCTCTTTTATCATGCTTTGTTCGCAGCTTGAATTTTGTCAAAGATTGCCCCATCTCCAAAAAACTTGCTCTGAATAATATCCCAACCACCCAAATCTTGAGATGTGAATAAAGTTTTAATTTGCGGATATTGTGATGCTACTTCTTGGGTAACGCTAGGGTTAACAGGACGATATTGTAATTTGGCAAATTCCCGTTGAGCTTCTGTGGAGTAAAGAAAATCAACAAATGCTTGTGCGACTTCTCTTGTACGGTGTTTATCGACGTTTTTATCAACTATCGCCACAGGATTATCAATGGAAATATTGACTTGAGGTACAACATAAGGCAACTTCGTGCCATTTTTACCCGCCAAAATCACCTCATTTTCGTAGTTAATTAAGACATCTCCCTCACCTTTTTGGAAGAATAAATTACTGGCCTCACGGGCATCTTTCGTTAGAGTTGGGGTATTCTTATAAACTTTGGTGACATAATCTAGGGCTGTTGCTTCATCACCACCTGTTAGAGTTACCGAACCCCAAAAAGCCAAGAATTCCCAGATAGCAATACCAGAAGTTTTTGGGTTAGCGGCAATCACTTTCACGCCATCTTTTGCCAAGTCTGCCCAAGTCTGAATGCCTTTTGGGTTGCCTTCGCGAGTAACGATCGCAGCAACCGATCTACTCACAATACCACTTCTCGGTGCTTTGGTTTCCCAACCTGATTTAATCAAACCTGCAAGAGCAATTTTGCTGACATCGAGGGGAAGTGCCAAATGTACTATATCTGCTTCTTGGGAACCGTCAATTACAGCAGCCGCTTGAGCGCCAGAACCACCATAACTTTGCTCAAATGTGACATTTTGGTTGTGTTCTTGCTTCCACTTTTCGATAAATTTGGGAATTATTTGGTCATGTGCAGCTTTGGTGACAGAGAATGAAACGAGTTTTAACTTAACATCATTTTTGCTAGCTGAACTGCTTCCCGAACAGGAGGCAACTGCTATACTCAAAAAAATACTTATTAAAAACAGACTCACAAAGCTTTGGATACTGCGGCCATCCAACCAACTTCTGATTGTCTGTTGATACGATATTTGTATAGTTCGCAAGGCTTTCATTGCATAAGCCTGCATCTCCTCACTCAAGAATTTACTTAATTGTGTCGGTTGTTGCGACTTGCTCATCAGAATCACCCCTAAATCTACGGTATTTCTACATGGATACCGTGATTATGAGAATTATAGGGTATATAGAATAATATTTATCATCTGGATTAAATTTTTTTGACTAAGTGAGCAATGTATCATCAAAAGTAGCAAATAAATCTAATTTACCAAGGCATTTCAAAAAACGGGTTTTTCTGCTGGAAAGCGAAACAATCCGATTGCATACATAATATTTGCTAAAAAATATGTGATTAGTAATACAAAACAGGAGTGAAAACTCGACTTTTTTAGCCGTCAAGCTGTTTGTAAAACAAAGTAGTTGCATTAAAGCATTTTGAAAATTATATCTAGCGATCGCACTCATTACTAAATCAAGGTATGCTTTGATTTTGCTACTTTAACCAGTTATCTAATTGCAAATAAGGATTGAAAGACAGAGGATATAATTCTGCAAATCTTCTTCAAGGTTGGCTTACCTAAATTAATCTTAATTCTCTGATTGGCAAACTCAAAAATCAATGTTCATAACCATAAATAAATTTTATGACTAACGAGATTACGGAAAAACTTAAACAAGCCTCCGATGGTTTATTAATGATAAGTGAATCAGAGTATCCTTTTGAAGCTTTTTTGTGGTCTAATCAAGCGCAAGAACCAATGACCGATCAAAAACTTCTCCAGTTAACAGGACATCCTCAAGAAACATCAGTTGAAGAAGTAGAACTAGATTATTTTTTTCGGAACTGTGCCCAAGAAAAAGAATGGCACGATGAAATACAACAACAAAATGTGCTAAAGTTTAAATCACTTGTCAAAACACTAAGAGATTGCCTCACTAATATCAAGGTTTATCGCATAGGTACGATAAGTATTGATGTCTATATTGTTGGTAAAACTCCAGATAAAGATTTAGGCGGAATTTCGACAAAAGTTGTAGAAACCTAACTAATAAAACACCAGCCTGTCTATAGTTTACAGACAGGCTTTAAGTTTTAAGTGAAGTAAGTATCCTTACAAATTGTCAACTCTAGACTCAATTACACTTTGAACAGACGAAGAAACGTTAGAGAGCAAATTGTAACCAGTGTTTGTTTCAATGGAATCAACACTAACTCTGTAGTTTGTCCAGTTATTATTTCTAATTCCCTGCGAATTAGGCATATTCACTGCAATTACTCTTGTATTAGTAGTGACGCTGCTAGCATCAGAATTTGATGAATTTAATACTACAATAACTTTCCATATTCTGGTCGGAACTGTAACGTTACCATTAGCAATTGTGTTTTTTGTTCCATTCGACCCAGTTCCACCAGTGCCATAGGAACCCGAAATAATATAGAGTTCTTTCCCCTGGTTTACTAAGTCTCTAGAATAGTTTTCTAGTGCAGCCCAAGGCCCCTGATTATTATCAGGTGATTGAGGAATTATATTCGTCATTAAAAAAGTAGCAGAGTTATTGGTAACTGTATTTGTCCTATCTGCTGAAGCAGTCATGTGTCCCCTATCAAAACCGCTACCAGTGTAATCAGAAGAAGTGACTCGGTAGCAGCTTGAAGGTAATGTAGTATCTGCACGAAAATCATCTTGGCGAGGTGCGCTTCCTAGCCATGATGTGTTTAGCTGCCAACTTACCCAATTTGGTGTCCCTCTATAGCAATTGTAAGAAACTGCGTATTGAGATTTGCTCAACAAAAGATTACTGTAACTACTGCCAGCGTTACTAGGATTGCCCATTCTTAGATGAACGCTTGAGGTTTGGGCTGTTAGTGGCTTTTGTAGATAATTAAGCAGAGTGAAAGATATTGCTGTTGGTACAGCAATAGTTAGAATAGCCCTGAAAAAATGAGACTTCTTCATTTGTTACTATTTATTTGTTTAAACAAACTACAATTGTTTCTGTTAAAGTTACAGAGATTCAGTAAAACTTACCAATCGCAATATAGCTATGGTTGTATAAAGAGAGGTTAATAAGCTGTAAATATTGCATTAACATCTAGTAGTCTGTCAAGAACTAATTGACGGATAAATTTCCTGTAGAGACGGCGATTTATCGCGTCTTTCTAACTTATATAAGTAGGTAGACATAATTAAATATAAAATAAACTCCTCGTTTGTAGTGAGTGATTTATCGCTCAGAGCAAGGATTATCAGGACTAAAGTCCTTACTACAAAATTTAAATTTATTTATGCCTAGATACTTATTATTTGCTTTAATAATTGAGTAATGGCGCGGAGTGCCCGCGCCCAAGCGATCGCTATTTTCGCTCTACTGAAGACTAGAGAGTATTTTGACTGATTGACAAAATACGCTTTATCTTAACCTCTCACGAGAGCTTAGAAAGAGGAAGGAATATTAAAAAATAGTCCTTGGTCGAATTGATTTTTCAAAAAGTCTTCCAGTTCAATTTCCTCGTCATTCGGAACTTGAAACCAAGTCTCGAAGTTGTGCTTCAAGAAGTATCTAAAAGATTTCCAGCTGAAAAGTTGCTGCCCAATGCTTGTGATTGCGACGTTCATTGTATTTTCCTCAGATTGTTTCAAGTATGTGATTAAGAATTGGTTAAACAAATTGGCGTTCCACAACAAGTGGATGAATTGTAGCAAGCTGTTCTTAGGCAGTTCTTGTACAGGAGAAGCAGACGGAGAGATTTTACAATTTGCTAAATCATTCCGCTTTCTCTGCAACGCCAACAAATTAATCATTGTTCAGCGCTCTCTGCACTAGCAAATGTATTGAGGAATAGAATTATTCTGATCACAAGGATCTAACCTCAACTGATTCAAGACCTGCTGTAATTCCACTTCTGATATATACTTCTCCTTAAGCGAGCCGAAGTACAACAGTGCAGTTTCATAGCAGGCGACAGTTATGTTAGTGCGCTCCTCTGAACTTAATGCTGCCACTATTTTAACTGTCTCATCCACGTGCTTTACGTCACTACCTAAACAACTGTGCATTCGCAGGCAGCGAGTAGCATAGGTATTAGGTGGTAGTATCGCTTCCACTTGTTGGATATGCTCTGCTTTGATATTCATTGCTAGACGTTCCATCGTATAGCAATACCCAACGCAACCAATTGGATCTGCTGCTTGTACGCTCTGAGTGAAGAAACTCAGCAAAGCCATAGCAGTCGGAGGGAGAAGTGTTTTGACTACAGCTTCCGCCTCATATCCCATCGATTGAATATCAAGCAAGGCGAGGCGATCGTGACCTTGTTCTTCACGAGCTTTCTGTGCTGCCCACTGTGCTAAACTCCAGCGTCCCAATCCAGCAAAGCGCCCAGCTGCTTCTTCCATTAATAGCCCAGTAGAGTGAGTTAAATGGTAGGAAGCGGCAAGTTGCCAGATCCAATGGGAGGGAGTTAAGGCAGGTGGCTTGCAGTTTGGTAATGTATCTTTCGCAGCAGATACTATAGCTCTATCTAGAAGCTTGCGAGTCTCAGATATAGTGTCCCTGTTAAATATCAGTTGGATAAAGGGATTACTACTCTTTAGACTTAATTGGTTACTTTTGTTAGGTTTGTCGATGTTAGTTGAACGGAATAATAGATTCATGGCAAGTTTCTTTCATTTTCATGGGTTGTTTCTACCCATTCACGAATAAGGTTGTGGAGGATAAAGCGTTGCATAACCTCTCTTTGAGCACAAAGAACTTTAAATTGTATCTTCAGGGAGGAGGGAATGTATGCCTTGATATGCGTGATATTGTCTCGGTCTTCATCTAAGGTGTTAGTCATGAAAGAAGAAGTTGGGCCATCAGCCTTTACCCATTCGCTGATTAATACTTCTAAGACTTCACTCATCTTTAATCCATATTGTGCACAGAGCGCTTTAAACCGAAACTTAAGCGCTTTTGGCATACTACCTTTAATCACCGTATATGACTCTTGCTCCTCCTTATACATCCAGGTTAAAAAAACGAAAGTTCAAAAGTCCTTTGTGATCTAGGGTAAGTTTTCTAAAAATTTTCACCAGTAAAGACTAGTGAAGTTAAGAAAAAAGTTATTTAGTAGTGACAACACTGCACGCATTTTAAGAAAATTCCAGAAAATAAAATATACAATCATGAAAATGATAATCATTATGTAAAGACGAGAGAGATTGCCGTTTTTAGCCTCTCCTCCCCTTTTTGTAGTAAATTTAATGATGATTGGATTTTTGGGTAGATAGAGGTGTCAATACAATTAACGGATTCACTGAAAAAGCTGTTGAAGGAAACCGCACAGCAATTAAAAGGTGCAGACAAACGTAAATTTATAGCACAAACAGTTGTGGCATTAGGACACGGGGGACAGTCTCTAGCGGAGCGAGAGTTAGGATGGAATCGTGTAACTATTAGTAAAGGAATTAAAGAATTAACCACTAATATCACTTGCGTAGATAATTATCGAAGTAGAGGACGTTATAAAGCAGAAGCAAAACTACCAAATCTTTTAGAAGATATCAAAGAAATTGTCGATTTACAAAGCCAAATAGACCCGAATTGTAAAAGCAAAAAACTGTATACACCTCTGTCTGTTATTGAAGTAAGACAGCAGCTAATTGATAAATTTGGTTATAATGATAAAGAATTACCAACTTCGGAAACAATTCGTGTCAAGTTAAATAATTTAGGGTATTGTCTCAAGCCGATTGCCAAGATTAAAACTCAAAAAATACCCGAAACTGAATTTTAGAGAATCATTATAATAAAAATATTTTTGATGGGGTTTGAACAGCATTATTTTTTGCTAAAACTATGACTGGGAATGATAAGCATCCAGTTGTTAAGTTAGTCAGTTAAACTTACTTTATGGATGCATTTAACTAAAAAAGCCATGTTTTACTGCACTTTCAAGAAATATGGAGAGTAGGGAAAGAAAGTATTTATTTCATTCGTAGCGGGTGGTGCGCCGCCTGTGCGGTTGCTCTTGAGTGCAGATATTTATCTTGCATATTTTTCGCTTATTAAAATGATAATCATTTTAATAAGCTGTATATTTTATTTTCTGGAAGTCTCGAATATTGAAAAAGCTAAAAAAATAGTACAAACACCAATAATTTACAATAATAGTCTGTCTTCTATCTAAAGGCTGAGATATTGATTATGCTTAAGTTAAATATTAGCTAAAAATAACTTATTTTTTAGTTAAGCCAAAATAATGTAAAACACTGATTTGAAGTGTGACTGGTTATAGCTATTGAAGTTATCCTATTTTTCTTCTCTTAACTAGGCAGTTACGTTTTTAATATTTTCTTTATAATTTTCCTAAAATTCTATATCTTCACTAGTAAAAACCTGACTAAAGTAAAAAGATAGAAAGCGAAAGGACTTAGGTAACGCGAAAACCAAAAGTAATTAACGCGAAATGCTAGCTCTTTCCTTCCCAGAATTTTGCTACAAAGCAAACATACTTAGTCAATGAAACCTCAAGATGAAAGGTTGCTTCTCAACCTTTCAATTTTTCTAGATTCCAAAATTCCTTTTTTGCAAATAATTATTTAGTCACTACGAGGTCAGTTGTCATGGTTCAAATTCTTGAAAATCCAGCAGTCAAGCAACCACCAATTAGTAATAGAGTTGAAAGTTTTTTGCTAGATATGTTCGATAATGTTTGCCAAACTATTGAGGAAATAGATGGAAGTAAACTTGACGAACAACGCTGGACAAGAGATGAAAGAGGCCAATGGGTACAAGGTGAAAACAGTAATGGTGCTATATATATTGACAAGTCGCTGCGGAACGGGAATGTATTTGAAAAAGTAGGTATCAACTACGTATCGATGCAGGGTGAGTTACCTCCTGGTGTCACCTTCCGAGGATCGGATGTTGTGATGGCTGATCCAACAACTATAACGCCAGATCAAAAAGGTACTTCTTTCTTCGCTACGAGTACCAGTGTTGTCATTAATGGATCTAATCCAATGATACCGACAGCACACGTTAACTATCGCTACTTCCAATTGGGTGATGGCACTGAACCTGGTTCTTGGTGGTTTGGCGGTGGAGGTGATTTAACACCAATTTACTTATTTGAAGAAGACGCAGTTCATTTTCATCAAGTACATAAAGCAGCTTGCGATCGCCACGATCCAGAACTCTATCCACGCTTGAAAAAGTGGTGTGATGAATACTTTTATCTTCCTCATCGCACTGAGTGTAGAGGTGTAGGTGGAATTTTCTTTGACAATTTACAACATTCCGATGTCGAAACTTTACTTTCCTTCGTAAAAACTTGTTCTGAAGCTTTCATCCCTGCTTATTTTCCGATTGTCAAACAACGTAAGGATATGGAGTTTACGGAACAGGAGAAATATTGGCAGCGCATCAGACGCGGACGTTATGCCGAATTTATTCTACTGCATGACAGAGGTGTTCGATTCGGATTGGAAAGCGGCATCGTGAGTACACAAAGTGTTCTTAATTGTATGCCTGGAGAAGCTTTTTGGAACTATAATGACCAACCCACGGCTGATAGTCAAGAAGCAAAGCTTCTAGAGGTACTGAGAAATCCCCAGGAATGGGTGTAAAAACGGTCAAGAGCAGATTTGAAAACAGCAGCCGATCAAAAATGTTGGCTACCCAAATCCTAACCCTGTTTTGTTACTCTCGGAAAACAATAATCGAAGCAAGATTCCGAAACTTTGATTGAGTCAAGCTTTGAGTGTTTATTTTCTAACAGGGACTAAAATTTGTAACCAAAACCTAGAGATTTAAGCTCTGAAAGGCTTTCATTGATTGGGTTATCCCAAAGTGATAAAAAGAGGGCTAATACCGTTTCATATCAAGTTCGTGTAATTACTTATAATAGAATTTATCAATTTAGGTTGGGTTGAACGGCAGTGAAACCTAACATGAACAAGGATCAAATTTTGGGTTTCGTTCCTCAACCCAACCTACAGATGTTATAAGTATTTAACCGAACCTGATAAGCTGTTCCACATTTAAATTGCATAAGCTGGGCGGGCAAGATGCCACTGGTGTCAACTTAACGCGAAACCGCACGTCCGCCAGTCCGCCAGGGATTGTAAATCCCTGTCTCATAGCTAAAGTCCTCTGAAGAGGACTAAGATAGCGCAAAAATTTTCAGTCTACTTCAGTAGACTTGAGCAATTAGTCAGGGATTTACAATCCCTGGCGGGTGAACAACACCCAATCAGTACGCTATTTTTGGCTTAACTTGACACCAATGGCGAGACGCCCACCCCACAATAAATAATTGAATATTTTTTTATTTGGAAGTCCCCAAATTTACGGTTTAACTCTTATGTTGCAAGAAATTAGTCTCGATCAAAGTTCAAAATTCAAAGTTCAAAACACTTCCCAACAACCCGTTATTTCAGTTTGCCATCTCGATTACTACTTCGGTCGAGGAGAACTTTGCAAGCAAGTCTTGTTTGATATTAATCTCGACATTTATTCTGGAGAGATCGTGATTATGACTGGGCCATCCGGTTCTGGTAAAACCACTTTACTAACACTAATAGGTGGATTGAGATCCGCTCGCGAAGGCAACCTGAAAGTTTTGGGACAGGAAATATCTGGGGCTAGTAAGCGGCAACTGATGCAAGTGCGGCGGCAGATTGGTTATATTTTTCAAGCACACAATTTGTTAACTTTCTTAACTGCAAAGCAGAATGTCCGAATGTCTTTGGAATTACACGATGAGTACCTAAAGCAAGATATGGATCGGCTGGCAACGGATACTCTGAAAAGTGTTGGTTTAGGCGATCGCATCGATTATTATGCAGACAGTCTTTCTGGAGGGCAAAAGCAGCGAGTTGCGATCGCTCGTGCCCTAGTCAGTCGTCCTAAAATTGTTCTTGCCGACGAACCGACTGCTGCTCTCGATAAAAAGTCGGGTCGCGATGTTGTAGATATCATGCAGCGTCTAGCTAAAGAGCAGGGTTGTACCATTTTACTAGTCACCCACGATAATCGAATTCTCGATATTGCCGATCGCATCATCCACATGGAAGATGGACGGTTAGTACAAGAAGTGGGAAAGTAAGGGACTATCTAATTGTACTAGTGAGATCGTGATTTTTTATTGGCATTAATTTTAGCTATTTGTGAAAGTCTTATGAGTCAAACTGAAGAAACAAAATATTCCGTATTGCAATCTTATGATGATATTGAAATCCGGCAATACGAGCCAAAAATTGTTGCTGAAACAGTCATTCAAACTGAAAGAGATCGAGCAAACAAGGCTGCATTTTCGATTCTTGCCGCTTACATCTTTGGTGAAAACACCTCTGTAACCAAAATTGCTATGACTGCGCCTGTCACGCAATCCCAGCCAAGTGAAAAAATCGCCATGACTGCGCCTGTCATTCAACAAGAAGCGGGAGAAAATCTCGCCACAAGTGCTTGGGCCGTACAGTTCGTGATGCCCTCAGAATATACACTGGCAACGCTGCCAAAACCAAAAGACTCTCGCATTACTATCAAAGAAGTTCCCAGCAACAAAGTAGCGGCAATCCATTTTTCCGGTCTAGCTGGGGATGAACAATTGCAGGAAAATGAAGCCAAATTATCTGCTTTTCTAGCTCGGCAAGGTATCGAGACAAAAGGTAAAGCGATTTATGCTTTTTATGACTCTCCGTTCATCTTGCCCGCATTTAGACGCAATGAAGTCATGCTCGAATTGAAATAATATCTGCACGTTTTGCTTGTCACTCTTAATAACTAGATTCTCACTCTTCGCGATCGCATCAAGTCAAATATCTCAGGAGAAAAAATTATGATTGCAACAACTCGCTTAACCCTCTTTTGTCACTCTAGGCAGAGGAAAAATAGAAATAAGGGATATTGA